>DSDH01000386.1 GCA_011055475.1 Phycisphaerales bacterium
CCCTGTTCGCCTAATTTGACTGTCGGCCGCCCGGCCTGTCAAGAATGAATTTTTCCCACCGAGGGCGGGTTTTCAACCCCGAAAAGCCGCTCCTTATCGGGTTATCCGGCTGCTGCCGGATTGACAAGACCGTGCGTTGCCGGGTATACTGGGGCTGTTGTGCAGAATAACACGGTGCAAGCCTAAAGTTCAGGCTGGCCTCGCCCCCCCAGCCCCAGTGAGGATGTGAAGCATGCTCCAGCGAGACAAGTCCGCCTTCACGCTCATCGAACTGCTGGTGGTCATCGCCATCATCGGGATGCTCTTGGCCATCCTGACGCCGGCCTTGAAACGGGCCAAGGAGCACATGAAGTTCCTGGTGTGCAAGACCAATCTGAAGGGATACGGCACGGCGATGACCTTGTACCTGACGAACAACGACGACACCTACCCGACGTGTTCGACCAGTGTGTTTAACGGGGATGCTTGCGTGGCCGGCACGCCGCATTACGATCCGACCTTGCCGAAGGTGCCTCTGGTGTGTCAGTGGCACGATGCGCGGATCAATCCAAACGTCAATCCGGGGTTCGCCGGGCCGGTCTGGCCGTATCTTGAGGGGATCAAATCGAGCATGTGTCCCACCTTCAAGCCGTTTGCCCTGACGTATGGGGCTGAGCACGACGGACACGACCCCTCGATTCCGATCGAGCCGCAGTACGCCTACAGCCAGAACGGCTTCTTGGGCCGCACCGGAGGGCGCATTTACGGGGTGCTGAAGAGTTCAGAGGTCGTCGATCCCGGCGGCGTCGTGGTCTGGGTGGAGGAGACGATCTGGAAAATTCCCGGTCTCACGAATTATGTGTTGAACGACACGTGTTTTTTCACACGGCACCCCAGCGCGGGATTCAGTTCGGACCCGATCACCAACCTGGGCGACTGTATCGCGACCTACCACAATACGGTCCTGCAAAAGCGGGATGAGGGTGTGGGCAATGCCGTGTTCGTCGACGGGCATGTGGAGCTGTGCGACCCACGGGATAAGGTCGTGACGTCCTGGGGCGAGATCTCCGGCAGCTTCCGCGTGGCCTGGCCCAAACGCGGCAAGTTCGGCCAGAAGAGCCCGTACTGAGTCGGTCCCTGCGGAAGTTCCCAGTCCGGCGGTCAAACCGGCTTTGCGCTTTTCGGGCATGGCCTGCATCGCTCCTCATATAGCTTGAAGACGGCATTGTTGAAAGGTGGATCATGGCGGACGGGATGGATCGGCGGGGGTTTGCCAAGCGGGTTGTGGCGGCGTCGGCGGCGGGCGTGGTCGGGCTGAGTCTTGAAGAGCGGGCCCTGTTGGCGGCCGGGGCGGATTCACCGCCCTCACCGGTTGCGTCCGGCGCCAAGATGCCCACGGGGCGGATCGGCAGCGCGACGATCAGCCGGCTGATCTGCGGGGGGAATCTTCTCAACGGCTTTGCCCACGCGCGGGATTTGATCTACGTCTCGGAGCTCATCCGGCAGTACTTCACGGACGAGAAGATCATGGACACCTGGCAGCGGTGCGAGGAGCAGGGCGTCAACGCCATGATCAGCACGGTGGATTGTCCCTATGCCGGCGGCAACGACCCGACGCTGCGGGTGCTCAACCGCTACCGCAAGGAGCGGGGCGGCCGGATCCAGTGGCTGGCCCAGTGCGAGCCGTCGACCACGGACCTGACCGGCGACGCGGCCCGGGCCATCGACAACGGAGCGGTCGCGGCGATCCTTCAGGGCGAGCGGGGCGACCGTTGGGTCCGCGAGAACCGACTCGATCTGATCGAGAAGTTCATTACGTACGTCAAGCAACGCCATGTGCCCGTGGGTGTCGCCTGCCACAGCATCGATGTGCCGATCGCGCTGGAGGCCGCGGGTCTGGGCGTGGACCTCTACATGAAGACGCTGCATCACGAGAATTACTGGTCGAACATGCCGAACGAGCCGCGGCGCGAGGTCATCGAGAACGGCCGTGACAACTACTGGTCGCTCGATCCGGCGACGACCATCGAGGTGATGGCGGACATCCAGAAGCCGTGGATCGCGTTCAAGGTCCTGGCCGCCGGGGCGATCCCGCCGGCGAGCGGCTTTGATTACGCGTTCAAGGGCGGGGCGGACTTCATCTGCGTGGGCATGTTCGACTGGCAGGTCGGCGAGGACGCCCAAGTCGCCCGGGCCATGATCGACAAACACCGTCGCCGCGGCCGTGCTTGGTGTGCCTGACCCCGGCGCCATGCGGTCATCGGCATGGTGTGCGTTCCAGCCGAGCGGTCAAGACGGCGATCTGACGCCGGGCGGGACGGGACTCATGGTTCGGGGCATCCCTCTTCTCTTGCCAAGTCCTACCTTTTTGGCTCCTTTTTTCTTGGCGCCCCCGTAGAAACGGGTATAATGACAGGGACCCGTAGATGGCAGGGAATCGCCGTGGTTCGGTCGTCGGTTGCCCTGCGGGTGTTTCCAGAGAAATGCATCCCCCGGAGGTCGAATCGAGCGTCAAGAGAGGCATAGCCTGCGCGTCCGCGGTTCGTAATCGTTCATGTTGCCTGCATAAGAAGGAGGGAAACCGATGAGCATCACATGGTCCTCAAAGAGCATTCTGGCCAGTTGCCTCTTTCTTGTCGCGATGGCCTGGCCAACCTCGGCGCGCACGATTCTCGTCGACGTCGAGGGCGGCGGCGAATACACCTCGATCCAGGCCGCGATTGACGCGGCGGCGGATGCCGACGAAATCGAGGTCGGGCCAGGGACTTATGACGGGACGGTGAACCTGCGGGGCAAGGCGGTGCGCGTGTATTCCAGCGGGGGGGCGGAGGTAACGATCATCCAGGGCATGTCGAACGAGGGCGACTTCGGGCGGGTGGTGGAGTGCATCAGCGGCGAAGGGCCGGGCACTGTCCTGGAGGGGTTTACAGTGCAGGCGGAGGAGGAATTCGGGATTGGGCTGTACTGCGAGGCGAGTGGCCCAACCGTCCTCGACTGCACCTTTGTCGGTTTCAGACTGAGCGACTGCGAGGAAGATTACGGCATGGGGTGGGGGATGAAGACTTATCAGAGCCATCCGACGGTCGCGCGATGCGCGTTCCTTTAGAACGGCGACTGGTGGGGCGGCGGCATGCGCAACGTGGAAAGCAGCCCCACGGTGACGGACTGTGTATTTGATAGAAATGGGTGGGGGGAGGTGGCCTGCGGGATCGACAACCTGGACAGCAGCCTGGAGATATCCGGGTGCCGGTTCGATGACAACCGGCCGCACAGTATCATCAACCGGGCCGGCAGCGCGGTGATTACAGACAGCACGTTTTCTTTGGGCAGTATACTTAATGATGGAACGAACGTGGAGATCATCGGCTGCGCCTTTGTGGATGCACAGGTCTACAGTGCATACAATTCCGTTGTGACGGTGAAGAACTGCACGTTCGAAGGCGAAGGGATGTTCAACAGTGGCAGTCAGGCGGAGGTCGTCAATTGTGTGTTCCGCCTGTGCGACTGGGGCACGGTATGGAATTACAGCGGCAGCAGCGCGACCATGGTCAACTGCACGTTTGTGGAGAACAGACCTGACGCGTGGTACGGCGGCGGCGGGGCGATATTCAATCGCTACAACAGCCATGCCGTTGTGAGAAACTGCATCTTCTGGGACAACGGCCCGGACGCCCTGCACAACGAGGACAGCAGTACGACGACGGTCACGTACAGCAATGTGCCGGGGGGCTGGCCCGGCGAGGGGAACATCGATGAGTATCCTCTGTTCATCGACGAAGAGGCCGGGGATTTTCGACTGAGGTGGTTCTCGCCGTGTGTGGACGCCGGGTCGGACGCCGCGGTGGGCGTGGAGAGCGATCTTGGCGGCAATCCTCGGGTGGTGGACGGGTCTGGGGACGGGAGGGTATGTGTGGACATGGGGGCGTATGAGTATCAGCGTGAATCGACAGGCCTGGGTACGCTGCTGCAGATTGAGACATGGCCGCAGGAGGCGGCGGACGACGGGGCGGGATGGCGATTGGCCGGCGAGGGGGCCTGGCGCGTGTCGGGGGAGACGGTTTGCGATCTGGCGCCGGGGTATTACGAGGTGGAATTCAAGGAGCTTGACGGGTGGTTCGAGCCGGCGAGCATGCGGGTGTGCGTGATGCGGGACCTGCCCCACCATTCGACGGTGACATACGGGCCGGTCGGGACGTACGACATCGGGCAAATACCGCCGGGGGAGGTGGAGCACGGGGCGGCACTGGCCTTCTACGTGAAACCGGCGGCGCTCGGGCCCGATGCGGTGCTGGGGATGACGGCCGAACCTGCTCCGGCGGGCGAGATGACGTTTGACCCGGGGACGGGCCTGTTTGTCTACCGGCCGCACGATGACGCCGACGTCATGCCCTTCGACGCGACGTTCACGGCGACACAGGGCGGCCAGATGGAGGAGCAGACCATCGAGGTTTCCCCAATCGCGGATCTGCCGGCGGAATTCAGCCTCGTCAGCAGCCCGGTGCAGACTTTCCCGGATGACGAGAGCCGGGACTACCTGTTCGTCACCGAGATCGTCAGCGAGACGGATGAGGTGCTCAACGGCGTGGCCAAGCCGGTCCACTCCGTCACGATCGCCGGAAAGACGGTCGTGTTTGAGCCCGGGCATTCGAACGGCCTCTATGAGGTCTACAGCAGCCCGGAGGGCGGGCCGTACGTGGCGGACATCAAGGAGATGACCATCTACGCCGAGACGCTGGTCATCGGCGGCCCCCTGCATCTGCCACAGACGGAGGTGAGGATATATGCGCGCAGGCTTCTGTTGGACGGGCCCGATAGCTACATCAGCACCAAGCCGTATGACGGCAGGACCGTTGAGCCGGGGCAGACCCTGCCGGGTTTGGACGGAGGCGATCTTTGCATGCATATTGCGTCGTTCAGTTGTCAACCGGCGGGAGGCTGGCGTTTTCGCGTGAGCGGCACGTCGGGACCTAATGGGGGCGCGATCGGCACACCGGGAGAGATGACATGGACGCTGGACGAGTTGAAGCCTCTGGCGTGGCTGTCACCGTACGCGGTGAAGATGGTTCTGGCCCACGCCAGGGATGCCTACCTGTACGGTTACACCGGCGAGGCGAACGCGATACTCGCCGAGTATCGCGAGCTGCTTGAAGCGTCTATGGCGCTGGATACGTGGGCCGGCCTGGAGGCCTCATGGCAACTGGAATTCGAGCAGATGCATGGCGAGGTGGTGACCCTGCTGCACCGGCTCGGTAACGGCCTGGACTACTTCGGCAATCCGCCGGGCTGGGTGCCGATGCTGTCGTTCGAGGTGACCAAGGCGTTTTACGAGCAGGAGATCAACCGCGCCGTGCGGGTGCTGTACCTGTCGTACTGGGTGCAGAACAAGGCGACGACGATTGCCGAGAAGTCCGCGGCGCTGGCGCGGTCACGCGAGGCCGTGTGGGGCCAGACGCAGGACTTCGCCGAGCAGTATCGGCAGATTCAGGCCTTGATCCCGAAGCTCAAGAGCGATGCGGCCCAGATCGCGGCGCGGATCGGCCGGGCGGATTCGGGGGGATGCTCCGGCTTGCTGTGCGAATTGAAGCGCAAGGAAGAGGAACTGATCGCCCGGGCCGACCGGATCGTCCAGAAGCGTCATGAGGTGCCATGGTGGAAGAAGGCCTTGAAGGGACTGGCCAGCGTGGTGACGTCCACGATCGGCGGCGCTGCCTCGGGCGGCCAGGCGGGGGCGGTCGCGGGACTGGCGACGGGTTCGATCTCCGCGTTGAGCGATGCGTTTCTGGCGCAGGAGGACCCGTGGCCGGCGATCAATAATCGCACGAGCGTGGCCAAGACATTTTACGATATCGACTTCGAGGCGGCAACGGGGCAGTGGCTCAATGGGTTCGAGGCCATTCCCGACGACCTGCAGGTCGTTGAGGGCGGCGGCGATACCTACTTGCAGGGCCTGCGGGTCCAGGCCGCGACCATGGCCGGCGGCATGCACCAGATCAAGGAGGCGTTGAAGGAAACCTCGCTGAGCAACGAGGAGGTGGCCGCGGAGCTCAAGAAGATCAAGGCCAAGGATCCGATCTTCAA
>DSDH01000226.1 GCA_011055475.1 Phycisphaerales bacterium
GCCGATTATCCATACCACCTCCGGGAAGAACTGCGCAAGGCCTACGGGCAGGACTTCACCCTGCTCTTCGCGACGGGCACCTGCGGCGATATCAATCATATCGATGTCACGCGGCGCGAGCGGCTCCGGACCGAGACCATCGGCCGCACGCTGGGGCAGACCGTCGTCGCGGCGGCCGACGGCCTGAAGCCCGTCAACGCACCCGACCTGGCAGCGCACCAACGGGTGGTTCGCGTGCCCCTGCAGCGGTTTGACCCGGACCAGATCGCCTGGGCCCGTGCGAACATTAGCAAGGTCGGCACACGCGAATTGTCCTTTCTGGAACAGGTCAAGGCCTACAAGATCCTCGCCGTCCAGGCCCGACAGAGCGACGCCCTCGGCCTGGAGGTGCAGGTGTTCCGTATTGGGCCGGACTTGGCGATTGTGGGTCTGCCCGGGGAGGTGTTTGTCGATCTGGGCCTGGCGATCAAGAAGGCCAGCCCCTTCGCCACGACGCTTGTCGTCGAGTTGTGCAACGATGCGCCGGGCTACATCCCGACGGAAAAGGCCTTCGCCGAAGGCAGCTACGAGACGGTCAACTCGCGCGTCGCCCCCGGCGGCGGTGAAGCCATGGCCGAGGCCGCGATTCGCCAGCTCCGCGACCTTGCCCCAACCGGACGCGAAGCCCGGTAGTAGTCAGCAAAACAGGGTCGCCGACTCCGTGCCGATCGCCACGTGACGTGAGGAGCAAACGGTGTCGCCTCGGACTACAGCGGGGCCTTGCGGGGGCCTTTCGGCGACATCACTATTGCGGCGAATACAACCCTCCTCACCGGGACGTTCCCTCCCCCTCGGACCAGACCGAGCGCAGCGTCCAGACACGCAGCGCTTCGACGCGTGTGGACGCTTCTTCGCTGAACAGGCCCAAGGGCCCGCTCGTTTCGGGCAGAATCCCCCCGATGGGCATGTAGACGCGGCCATCGTTGGCGAAGATCTCGATGCTGTTGCGGTCGATCAGCAATTCCAGGTCGATGCCGCCGTCCACCGGCTCCAGCGACGCCGTGCGATCCCGACACTGCAAGACCTCTCTGGCCGCATCGTAGCTGACCGGTGTGCCGCACACCTCCAGCCCGAGTCGCCTGGCCTGGCCGACGCGAAACCGCGCCTTGATATGGAACAGCCGACCCGATGGGCCCGACAACGGCTGCCTGCCGGGCCGGACGGTCAAGTCCCGCCACGTATAGGCCCGCTCGTGCAGCGTCTGGACCTCGCGAACGGGCTGCGCGAACAACCGCAGGCCCTCCTCGGTCGGCCGCAACGTCAGCTCCACGGGAAACAGCATGCACTGATTGAACGGCATGCCGGGCGTGGCGATGCGGCCCCAGGCGATCTGGATGCGTCGCCCGTCGGACGCCGGGATGTTGTTGTACGTCTGCGAGGCGTAGAAACAGTTGCCGTATTGGAAGCGAATCTTCGGCCCATCGGGCGTGAACGTCCTACCATCGAAACCGCCCAGCATGTAGTCACCGTCGGCGCCGTACAGGACCCAGCGGGACTGACTCGGCTCGCCCCGGACCGACAACTCAAAAAGCTCCGGACACTCATAGAAGCCCTCGATCCGGCTGCAAAACCGCCAATCCTTCAGGTCCGGCGACGTGTAAAACGCGATCCCCCGCTTGTCGTCCCATTCATCGTACACCGCCATCGCCCAGTGGCCGCCGGGTTCGTACCAGAAGACCTTGGGGTCGCGTCCACGATGCTCCACCACAGGGTTGCCCGCGTAATCCGTGAAGGTGCGGCCCCGGTCGTTGCTGTAGGCGATGCACTCGCCGCGGCCCGTGCTCGTATACGCCGCCAGGATCACGTCCTCGTCGCCGGACTTGAAGCCGGCGGTGTTGTCCTTGTCCACCACCGCGCTGCCGCTGAACACCCAGTCACCGAAACGGTGGGGGTAGATCGCGATGGGCAACTCGCGCCAATGGACCAGGTCGGTGCTGACCGCGTGGCCCCAGTGCATGTTGCCCCAGTCCCAACCGTAGGGATTGTGCTGGTAGTACAGGTGGTATTCGCCGTCGTAGTACACCAAACCATTGCTGTCGTTGTTCCATCCGCGGCGGCTGGAGAAGTGGAACTGCTGGCGGTGCTTCTCCCGGTACAGGTCTTCGCCGCCGGTGAGGGTGTCCGCCTGGTGGATGAGCTCCATCCCCCTGGAGTCCGGCCCCAGGGCATTGGCTTCGATAACCGCTTCCTGCCCGCGGAACGGCCCCAGGTCGAGAAAAACCCAGAAGTCGGGATCACCATCGGCCAGCTCGATCTCAAACTCGCGGACGGTCCGGCCGTCGATCACAATTCTCATACGCCGCTTGGGGGCGCCCGTCTTGACAGGCAGGTTGAGGTAGCGCCGCTCGAACCGCATCGTCCGCCGCGGGTCCACCGCAAACCGTCGGTCGCTCAGCACGATGTGATCGATGTTGATATGCCCCCAGCCGCCCTTCTGCCGATCCACGATCCGCAGGCAGGCGGTGCGGCCCTGCAAGTCGGCCAGGTCCCACGTGTGCCACGCCAGGGCCTCGCTGCCGCCGGGCCGGTCGTTGGGCCCCGTGGCGGTGCGCACCACTTGCCCATCGATCAGCAGGTCGATGCAGGCCTTGCCCGGATGCATGCCTCCGCCGATCAGAAAGTTCAGATAACGCCGCTCGATCACGAAGTCCGGCCCCGTCAGCGTCCCGGTGCTGTCGTCGCCGCCGTGGTACGAATTGACCAGACCCTGACCCTGGTAACCGCTCACGGCCATCTGATTGGGCAGCGTCCCGCGGGCCGGCGTCGGGCCGAAGGCCTCGCCCTCCGCCCGCCAATCGCCGTAGTCCGTGCCCTCAAAGTCGGCCAGCACAATGTCCGACCGGTCCGCCACGACCGGCAACACCAACCCCGTCACTAGAACCACCAACCCACACCATCGCCGCATCGTTCGCCCTCGCACGCGTACTGATTCGCCTGTTCTTCTCGCGTCCCCCCTGCAACTACCCTACCAGGGATGAGCCTCATAATCCAGGCCGGCCCGCAAGCCTTGCCGTGAACTGCACCCACACGGTCCGGAGGCATGTCCTCGCCCCGTCTTCCCTTAGACGTGTCGGCACATGGCCACACGAGTGTGGCCATGCCACCGAGTATGCGTCTGCCGGCAACTATGACCAGAACGGACTGGGTGGCATGCCCACGGCCTGTCCCGGCACGCCGGGGCTGGTCGTGGGCATGGATACACCGGTTTGGGCGATCTTTCTCGGCAAGATGCACTGCCCGGGGACCCGCGACCTGCCAAAAAACGCGATTTTTCGCTGGACGGCCGGACCGGCGTCGCGTAGTATACCGTGCTGGGTATTTCGAAGTAAGTTCAGGTTTTCAGCCGAGGTCAGGCCATGGCACATAAAAAAGGACAAGGCAGCTCCAGGAACGGTCGCGACAGCAACCCGAAGTATCTGGGCGTTAAGCTCTATGGCGGGCAACTCGCCAAGGCGGGCTCGATTCTCGTCCGCCAACGCGGTACGAAGTTCAAGCCCGGCTTTAATGTGGGCCTGGGCCGCGACTACACGCTCTTTGCGCTCAAGGAAGGCCACGTCGAGTTCCAGGGTCGCAAGGTGCACATCGTACCGTCCTGACGAGCGACCTTTGCGGCACGTGCGGGGCGACGCGTACGTCGCCCTTTTGCATGCGCCCGCCCCGCGGCCCAAGCGACAGGAGGACACATGACCGCCGCACAAGGAAAACACCCGCGGGACAGCGCCGTGGAATCCCGCTATTTGGTCATGCCCAGCCAGGCCAACCCCTTCGGCACGGCGTTCGGCGGGGCGATTGTGGCCTGGATCGACATGGTCGCCGGCATGGCCGCCCAGCGGCACTGCGGCACCGAGGCCGTCACCGCGTCGATGGATTCGCTCGATTTTCACGTCCCCATCCGCGTCGGCGAGATCGTGCTGCTCCGGGCGATGGTCAACTACGCCGGCCGAACCAGCATGGAGGTGGGCGTGCAGGTCATCCGCGAGAACCCGATCACCGGCGAGCAGACCGTCACGACCACCGCCCACCTGACGTTCGTGGCGCTGGACGCGAACAAGCGGCCCTGCCCCGTGCCGCCGCTTATCCCCGAAACGGACGCCGAGAAGCGACGTTACCACAACGCGGAAATCCGCGTACAGATGCGCAAAGACATGCGCCAGAAGATGCGTTAGCGAGCCAGATGAGCTAACCGCTCGACGGCTTCGGTGGTCCAGCGAGCCAACTGTCGCTCATTGTCCCCCCATTCCAAGCCGGCCCATGCCCTGCGCAGGACGGCGTTGATGGCGTCCGTCGTCAAGGTGTCCGGCCCGGTCACGCGCGCCACGGCATCGAATCCGTACCCCTCGGGGGCCTTCAGCACCGCCAGAACCGCCGCCGCGGCCGCCAGGGCCATACCCGCCGGCTGGCGCCCACACGCCAGCACCCGCTGCATCGTGCCGAAGATGCGGTCCTCAAACCCCAGCTTACGGATCGGGTCGCGCCCGGCCCGCTCGATCGTGTCGTCCAGCCAGGGATTCGTCATCCGCTCGATCAGGTCGGCGGCGTAGTCCCACCAGCCTTCCGGCGTAAACAGCGGATCCACACCCGCATACCGGGCGATCAGCGCCGCCCCCGACTCCTCCAGAAACGCGGTGCGGGCGATCCCCATCAACTCTGCATCCTGTCGCACATCGGCCATCCGCTCATACCCGCGGGCCGCCCCCACATAGGCCAACAGGGCGTGAATGGCGTTGTGGCCATACAGCTTGGCCTCCTCGAACGGCAGCAGGTCGTCCTTTTCGATGAACGTCCCGATCCCGGGCTCGGCGCCGCCCAGTGTGGTCCGGCTGACGAGGATGCGGTTGAACTGCTCGACAAGGAAGGCCCGCCCCACGCCGGGTGCGATGGGCGCCAGACCCAGCCGCGCGATCCGCTGCGGCTCGGTGACTACCTGGCTCATCTTGCCGATCACCGTGTTCAGGAATTGCCGTGGCCGACACGGCTTATCCTCCAAGAACGCATCCACCCGCTGGGCCAGTATCTCGGCGGCGTGATTGTGATTCTCCGCCGCGTACACCAGTGCCGGCCGCCCTGCATCGTCTTGCAGGCCCTGGGCGATGAACGATGCCGGAGAGGCCTGCCCACGGGCATAGAAATCCACCGAGGGCAGGGATGTGACAATCTCCGTCGCCTGGCCCAAGACCCCGCAAAGGGTCTCGCGATCGTCCGCGACGTTGGGATCGAGAAGCTCCACACCCTCGACGGTCTGCATCTCGATCCCCTCGGGGCCGGCAACGTTCACCGCGTATCGCCCGCCATTGTCGCGGACCGCCCGGACCAGGGCACCGTCGATTTCCGCCACCGCCATCCGCCGAAAACGGCCGCTGCGGTACGCCTCACACGCAAAAAGCCCCGCCTGAATAGGCCCGAACCCGAATCCGACAAACACGTGTTCCACGCCGCCCGCCTTCCGATCACTCGCCCCCGGCCGAGCGTTCGGCCAGCAGGGCCTGTTCCTGTTGCCTGTCCCAGTATGACACCCACCGCAACGGCGTCGGGCGGATATGCGGGTAGAGGATGGCCTTGCCGTCGATCCGTCCGGCCTCGATGTGCCGCAGCACGTCTACCGCGTTGTCGAGCGACCCGACCGCCGCAACGTACCGACCGGGGTCGATATCCCCCTCGACGATTGCCCGCAGCGTCGCGGCCATATCGCTCGGATCGCCGCCGCTGGAGCCGACGACCTTGATCTCGCGGTAATGAACGGCCAGCGTGTCGAGCTGCAACAGGTGCCGACCGCGGGGCAGGCCGCCGAACAGATTGGCCACGCCGCCATCCGCGAGCCATTCGAGGGCCTCCTGCTGCACGGCCGGCACACCCACGGCCAAGATGATGTCGTCGGCCCCCCTGCCACCAGACAATTCCCGCGTTATCGCCTGCACCCTGTCGGGCAGAACGCACGCCAGATGAACGCCGCAGCAGCGGGCCTTCTCC
>DSDH01000242.1 GCA_011055475.1 Phycisphaerales bacterium
CAGCGCCTTGACCGCGCCGGGCAGGTATATGCCTCGGCCCTGCTGGCCGCCGGCCGCGTGTATTACCTGACCCGCGACGGCAAAACGTTCGTGCTCGCGGCCAAGCCACAATTCGAACAATTGGCCGTCAACGATCTGCGAGATGGCGGCGTCTTCAACGGCAGCTTCGCCGTAACCGGCAATCGACTGCTGGTCCGCTCGGACAAGTACCTCTACTGCCTGGGCCAGTAGCCCCTTGGCAAGGCGAATGCCTTTGTGAAAGGTAGAATTGATGAAGAAGGAACAGACTCTGATATCGACGGTTGCCCTGGTGCTTGTGAGTGCATCGCCGCTCCTCTGGACTCAGGCCGACGACTTCACCGCGATTCGTGCCCAGGTGTGTTTTGATCGACCCCTGCGCGTATGGGACGGCTTCGGCGTCAACTACGTCGAGGTGCCACAAACCGTGGACTACGACGCCGACCCACAGGAGTACGGGGGCTTCAGTCTGCTCACCGAGGCACAGCGGCAGACGATCTGCGATCTGATCTTCGGCGATGACGGCCTGCGGCCCGATCTGGTGAAGATGTTCCACGATCCCTGGCATCAGGTCCGACCCGATGGGCCCTTCGACCACGAGCGTACGACCCGCTGGATGCGATACTTCGTCCGCGAGGGTCTCAAACGCACCCGCGCCCGAGGGCAGGACCTGACGATCATCACCACTTTATACGGACCACCACCGTGGGCAACGAAGCAGGGATTTCTCCGCGGCCGCGACCTGGACCCGGCCCGCAAGGAGGACCTGGCCGAATACCTCATTGACTGGGTGCGATTCCTTCGCGACGAGGAAGGATTCCCCGTGAAGTATCTGTCCCTGCACAACGAGGGCGAGGACTGGCGACGATGGCCGGCCGACGGCGCCAGCGGCAACATCGGCAAAGGCCATGACTACAACCTGTTCTGGCCCCCGGAGCAGGTGGTGGATTTCTTGACGTTCATGCGGCCGATGTTGGACCGCGCCGGCCTGCAAGAGGTCGGCCTGACGCCGGGCGAAACCACCCACTGGTTCCGCTTTCACGCGTGGGGTTATGCCCAAGCCATCGCCGATGATGCGCAGGCACTGGCGCATTTGGGTCTGATTACCTCACACGGTTTCTACAACGGCGACTATGGCCGTTGGTTCGGCGATCATCGCTCGGTCGGCATCGACCTCCTTCGCGAAAAGCGGCCCGACCTGCACGCCTGGGTGACCAGCACCAGTTGGAGCAGGATGGACTGCCGCAACCTTTTCGAGATGTACGGCAACATTTACTCGGCCAAGGTCAACGGCATCATCCCCTGGGCGGCCGTTCAGCGCCCGGCCAAATGGGTCGGCGGTGATCCCAATCCGGGCTGCGCGGTCCGCATCCATGAAGACGGCCGTTACGAGGTCTTGCGGGGTTATTATTACTACAAACAAATCTGCCGCGCGGGCCAGGCCGGTATGGCCGTCGCACGGACCGCCTGCATGGACTCCGAGGCCGCCGTCATCGCCTTTGCTTCCAACGGTACGCCTCACCCCGATGCATTCGTTCTGGTCAACATCGCCTCCCAGCCCAGGCGGTTCGCAGTACGCCTGAGCGGTACTCCGGCGAGCCGCTTCGCCGCGTGGCGCACGACCGATGCAAAGGACCGCTACGCGCCGCTGGGCACGATGGACGTCGAGGACCGCGTGCTGCGCTACGAGGCCCCCGCCCAATCGGCCACAACGTTCTTCGCCCGATGAATCACCCGTGCCCTCTCGAAAGGCCTCTGCCATGAGACGTTTATGGATGATAGCGTTGATTCTGACCGTCGTGGCGTCCAGCACGTGGGCCTCGCCGCCGGCCGATCCCGGCAGCCGGGGTGTGGACTGGGCTCAGGCCCGCGCCAAGATCGAGCAATTCGACTGGGCCAAGCGGATCGCACGGGACATGCGGCAGGAGATCGAACGCACGCGCCGCCAGTTCGTCCATCCGCCGCTGGGTCTGACCGGCTGGTGGCACCATTACTACTGCGCCAAAGACGCCCACCGGCTCACCTTCGACCCGGACAAGCCCACCGAACACGTCTGCCCTGCCTGCGGCGCCGTCTATTCCGGGCCGCCGTATGACGACTGCTGGCGATCCCAGGTGCACGCGACCATCTGCCGGGCCGTTCAATACGCCGCGGTCCTCTACCGGCTGACCGACGAGGATACCTACCTCGACTACGTTCGCGACATCCTGCTGTGGTACGCGGACCACTACACGGACTTCGAGGTTCACGGCGAGCACGCCGGCAAGGGCCGTATCCGCTCACAGTCCCTCGATGAGGCGACCCAACTGGTGACGCTCGCCCAGGCCTGCTGGGACGCGTGGCCCGCGTTGAGCCAGGCGGATCGAGAGCGCATCCTGAACGGCTACTTCGTGCCCGACGCCCGCTTCATCCACGCCCAGACCGGCGCTATCCACAACATTCACAGTTGGCATAACGCCGCCGTCGGCCTGGTCGGTATGCTCGCTGGGGACGCCTCGCTGATCGAGCAGGCCGTCGACGGTCCGTTCGGCCTCAAGCAACAGATCGCCAAGGGCACCCGCGAGGATGGCTTCTGGTACGAGGGCTCGGTCGGTTATCACTTCTATACAATCCGGTCGCTTGAGCCGCTCTATCTGGCCGCCCGCGCCCGGGGTCTGGACCTGAGCGGCACGGAGAAGTTCGAACGCATGTATCGTGCGCCCCTGCGGATGGCGTTTCCCAACGGCGAGCTGCCCGCCAACAACGATGGCTGGCCGGGGACGAACCTGTCCGGCATGACCCCCTACTATGAGGTCGCCGCGGGCCTGTGGCCCCAGTCAGACCTGCCGGCGTACCTGGCCACGTTGTACGGCTCGCGGTCCCGGACGGGCCTTGATGCCCTGCTGTACGGCCCGGTGCCGTTGCCCCCGGCCAAGCCCCTCGGCGCCGACAGCGTACTGTTTGAAGACTCCGGCATCGCCATCCTGCGCAACGCCGCGGCCAACGCCTACCTCAAATTCGGGCCCTATGGCGGCGGCCATGACCATCGTGATCGGCTCAACCTCATCGTCTTCGCCCATGGCCGCGTGGTCATCCCCGATATCGGCACCAGCGGCTACGGTATCGGTTTGAACCGCTGGTTCCGCTCACCCGCCGCCCACAACCTGCTCGTCGTGGATGGCGGGGTTCAAGCGCCCTGTTCCGGCGAACTGCTCGCCTACGCCGCCGACCGCGTCCACGCCGTCGCCGGACCCGCCTATCGCGGCGTCAAGATCGAGCGCGAATTGCACCTCGATGACGAGGCCCTGGCCGACCACGTGACCGCCCGCGCCGACGCCGAACACACGTATGACCTGTTCTACCACGTCCGCGGCACGCTGGCCAAATGCAGCGTCCCTCTTGCCCCGGCCGAGCCCTTCACACAGGGTGTCGGCTATGACATGCTGCAAACCCTACGGCGAGGCCGGGGCGACGGCCAGGTGCGACTCGAGTTCACCTTGCGCGATGGGCCCGGGCGCCTTGTTTTGGCTTGTCGGTCCGAGACTCCTTTCGAGGTCTACACCGGCACCTGTCCGGACAACCCGGCCGATCAACAGATGGCCTTTGTCATGGTCCGCGTCCGCGCCCAGGCCGTCACCTGGAAGAACAGCCTCCTGTGGGCCGATGAATCGCAGACCACGCAGGCCCGACAGGCCCGATAACGGCGCCCGCGTTGGCCACCCTAAGATGTATCAGGGCGGCGTCGTGCACAGTCTTGACCGACCTGCACGACCGACGAAAAACCGCTTAACCCTACCGCATGGCTGGTCGATACCACACCGGGAACGGGAACTCACAACATCAACACGAGGTGCATAGATGGTCGGTAAAGTCGGGCAGAAACCCAAAGCGCTCGTGGCCGAAGATCAGACCCCGAACCAAAAGCTGATTTGCATCCATCTGGAAAAACTGGGCTTCGACGTACAGGCGGTGAGCAATGGCCAGGAGGCCCTGGACGCCGTCTCCCGCGAACCTTTTGACCTGATCGTCCTGGACATGCAGATGCCGCAGGTCAGCGGCTATGAGGCCGCCACCCAGATGCGCCAGCAGGGCATCGAAACACCGATCGTGGCCCTGACCGCCCACGCCATGAGCGGCGACCGCAAGAAGTGCCTTGAAGCCGGCTGCAGCGACTACCTGGCCAAACCCTTCCGTCAGGAAGAGCTCCGCGATATCGTCGACCGTCTGTGTTCAGCCTCGCCGGCAGGCGGCTAACGCCCATCCCGTTCGGCGACGGCTGCGGCCCCCTCCCGCACCATCTGGCCGAACGCTTCTATCAGACGCTGCGTCGCCGGGCCCGGCTTGCCCGACCCTACCGCCGTACCCTCAAACCGCACCACCGGCACGATGTCCTTTGTGGTCACCGCCAGGAACAATTCATCGGCCCTCGTCGCCGCCTGCGGCGTCAACACCCGCTCCGCCGCCCGCAGGCCGATGCGATCGGCCACGCGGAGCACGTGGGCCCGCGTGATGGACGGCAGGATTTCCGGACCCAGCGGCCGTGTGATCAGTTCGCCCCGCCCCGTATCCACGGCGAAAAACGCACTGCCCGCCCCCTCGGTAATCCGCCCCGTCTCGTCCACCAGAATCGCTTCGGCACAACCCTTCTTCTCCGCGTCCATCCGGGCCAGCACGTTGGGCAGCAGATTCAGGCTCTTGATGTCGCACCGCTTCCATCGCCAATCCGGAAACGTCGAGACGGCCACCCCCCGCTCCTTGTCCGCCCGGCTGTCGGGCGCCGGGCCGATGGTCAGCAGGAAGTTCGGCTTGAGCGGCCCTTTGGGCGCGTGGCTGCGGGGTTCCGAGCCGCGGGTCACGTGAAAGTAGATCTTGGCATTGGCCAGACCGGTCTGCTCGAACGCCCGCAAGACCCGGGCCCGGACCTGCTCGATGGAGACGCCCTCGATATGCACCTCATGCAATGACCGGTCAAAACGGCGCAGATGATCCTCCAGGGCGAAAATCGCCCCGTCATAGCTGCGGATCACCTCGTAGACGCCGTCGCCGAAGTACAGCCCCCGATCCAGATGCGCCCCGTCAAGCTCCCCGGCCGGGATCAGCCGGTCATCGATCATTGCCCGTTCCATGGCCCACGCTCCAAGAAAGCCGATTGGTGTTCGCGATATTCTGCCCCCCGCCTCGGTCCTTGGCAATCCCGCAACACAAAATTCCCCAAATTCCGCATCAGGCCCTTTACAACCTGCCCCGGAATCCGTATAGTCCATCGCTTCACGTACCTGTGTGTGGTGATGTTTTGTGGGAGTTCAG
The DNA here is from genome assembly GCA_011055475.1 of Phycisphaerales bacterium. Lineage (GTDB taxonomy): Bacteria > Planctomycetota > Phycisphaerae > Sedimentisphaerales > Anaerohalosphaeraceae > DSDH01. The sequence continues at coordinate 5,305 of DSDH01000242.1, forward strand.
AATGTACGCAGTCGTTGAGCAAGGCGGCCGTCAATTCAAGGTCAGCCAGGGTGATACCATCGAGATCGAGCTGACCGAGGTCGCTCCGGACGCCAAGACAATCGAGATGGACAAGGTGCTGTTCGTCAGCGATGGACAGGATATCAAGGTCGGCACCCCCTACCTGGAAGGGGCCAAGGTAATCGCCACGTTTCGGACGACCGCCGAGGACGCCGTGGTCAAGGGGCCCAAGCTGTATCCGACGCATTTTCGCCGTCGGAAGAACAGTTCCCGTCGGGTCGGCCACCGGCAGAAGTACTTGCAGGTGACCATCGACACCATTGAGGCCTAGTCGGCCGCACACCTGCGTTGGAATGCTCAGGCCCGGCACGTCCTGCCGGGCCTTTTGTCGTGCTGAGCCTGCCGGTGCGCGGTCGCCCCGCCGTGTTTATCCGCCCCATTCCCGACACGCCCGGGAGGCGATGAGGGTTTGTGTCGCAGGCCTGACGCCCACACGGAGGGTTTTATCGGACAAGGCGGATCGCGCCGTAAATTTGTTTTGCTCGGCGAACCAAACGTGTAAAATCGCCGATAGACCCGGTGCCCACCGCCTCGCGACGCATGGCCACGGCGGGCGACAGGGGCAAACACGGGACA
>DSDH01000672.1 GCA_011055475.1 Phycisphaerales bacterium
GCCCGTGCACAGAAAGAGCACCTTCAGCGTCCCGCCTCCCGCCCGTCTCATTGCTTCGCTCATCGAGTGCCCCTGCTGACTATCCGGTACCTGTGCGGTTTGATTTCGTTATTCGCCCAGCGTCAAGGCCGCCTCGGCCACCCGCGCACCCAGAAGTTGGGCGGACTTGACGCCGAATTCATCCTTCATGATGTCGTCGTTGTAGGCGTTCCACAGTGTGGCCCCCTGGTGGGCACTAGGCTTGCCACCCACGGCCATCACCTCATGGCAGAGCATGGCCGTCTGGATCTCCTGGATCACCAACTCCTGGCCGCCGTTGCGATACGCCCCGACCGACAGCGCCCCCACGGGCTTGTCGGCCAGCAGAAGCTTCGGCGACCGCAGCGGGGCCAGCCGCTCCAGAAACGCCTTGCACAACGCGCTCATCGACCGAAAGTAGGTCGGCGAACCGATGATCAATCCGCCCAAAGCAGGATCGTGGAACTTCGGCAGCAGGCCATCGAAGTCGTCGTTGAGCACGGGCGCTTCGGTGGGCTTGGCGCCGCCCTGCCAGCCGCCGATCTCGAGCCCGCCGAGATCGATCAGGTCGACCTCGATTAGCGGGTCCACGGCCTTGGCGGCATCGAGTGCGACCCTCACCGAGGTTGCCGTCGTCTTGCCCTTGCGGGGGCTGCACGACACGCCCAGGATCAATACCTTGCCGTCCCGCCGCCGCGACCCCGCCGCGGCCATGCCGGCCCCCATGGCCAAACCCTGCCTCACAAACATCCGTCGATCCATAGGTCCCTTCGTTCGCTGAATCATGATGGTTGTCAGAACACCCCCTACGGGGCGACGTAAATCATGTACAGCCCGGCCAGGAGCACCAGCACGCCGCAGACACGCTTCAGAATCACCGCGCCGCCGGATCGCTCGCTCCAGTTCATGTACCGCTGCACCCCTTCGGTGCACGTCCCGGCCAGCACGATCACCGCGCCGTGTCCGACGCCGGACATCACCAGCAACAACACGCCATAGGCCGGGTTCGTCGAGGCCAGCTTGAACGTCACCGCCAGCATCGGCGCCATGTAGGCGAACGTGCACGGCCCCAGCGCGATCCCGAACACCAGGCCCAGGATGAACGCCGCCAGCGGGCCCCTGCGCTGCATCCGCGCCGCGTTCGGCGCCGAGATCGGCAGCCGGACGACGTCCAACAGGTACAGCCCTACCGCGAAGAAGACCGCCGCAACGAAGTAGTTGCCCCAGCGCCCCACGTCGCCGAGCATCCGGCCCATCATTCCGGTGACCACGCCGATAAGGGTGATCGTCACCAGAATCCCCGCCGCAAAGAGCGTCGCGATCACGAAGGCCTTGCGCACGGTGATCCGCCCCTGGCCGTTGATGAAGCCCACGATCAGCGGGATGCTCGCCAGGTGACAGGGGCTCAGCAGGATGCTGAGCACCCCCCACACCAGCGACGCGGCCACCGCCAGATGCCACGCGCCCTCGACGGCCCGGCTCAACTCGGTGAACAGCGATTGCATGTCCGCTCCTGCACAAGACGGTCCTCACTGATGACCCCGGCTCCAACGCCATAAGCTCTGGGACCTGGCATGGCCGCAGGACAACGGCAGGGCCTGCCACCCGACCGGGGTATCGGCGCTACGGCGACTCAACCGCCGCCGTGCCGGCCGACAGGTCGAAGCCCATCTCCTTCCACTTGGCCAGGATGTCTTCCTTCGAGAAGAAACCCTCGTGGCGGAACAGTTCTTGGCCCGACGGGTCCAGGAAGATCTGCGTCGGGATCACGCGAATACTGTAGTGGCGCGCAACGTCCGGCTCCTTCCACACATCGTGGTAGTCCACCCGCAGCCGGCCTTCGTATTCGGTGCGCAACTGCTCCAGCACCGGCTCCATCATCTTGCACGCCACGCACGTGCCCGCGCCCAGGTCCACCAGACGCGGCAACGACCTGGAGACGGTGGTGGCCGCGGAGGATTCGGTTACATCGTCCGTCGATGCAGGCGGAGAGTCTGTGGAAGCCGCATCGGTATCCACCGTCGTCTGCCCCGCCACAGGTAACGAGGCCGGCCCCCCAGCGGCCGCCGACGCCTCGTCCGGCTCCGCCGTCCGACCCTGGCCGTGTTTGATCGCCAAGACCACGCCGACTCCAACCACCAAGGCCAGCACCACCAGAACTCTCATCCATCGATTCATGCCAACATCTCCTGCCCACGCCGCACAACCCGCCCGACGGCCTGGTCATCCGTCGGGCTCTTGCCCTTCTCCAGACCCAGGTCGGTCACCCGCAGGTGATCGAATCGTTCGAAGCCCGCCTCTCGCAGCGTCGCCTTGGCGCAATCCAGCCCACAACCGTCAATCACGAGAATCCGCGACGCGGCGGCGGTCGTCTCCATGATGGGTTTGACGCGTCCGCCGACCCCGACCAGGCAGAACATCCGGCCGGCGCCGTCCCGCATCAGCCTCCGCGCGGCCAGATCCGCGACGTGCCCCACGTCGGCGGCCCCGCTGCACGCGAAGATCAACGTCGGCCCGCCTTGGCAGATTTGCGGTTCACTCATTGTCCCACCCTTTCCTTGTGCGTGTCATCCTGTTCATGGCGGTCGTTGGCACCTATTGCAGCCATGGCTTGATCTCATCGGGCCCCGCCACCTTGCCGCTGACCTTGACCTGTCCGTCGATCGCCAGTGCGGGCGTGACCATCACACCAAACTTCATGATGTCATTGATTTGCGTGACCTTTTCCAACTCGTATTCGACGCCGAGCTGTGTGGCGGCGGCTTCGGCGTTCGCCGCCAACTGTTTGCACTTGGGACAACCGGTCCCCAAAATCTGTATCCGCTTCATGGTTCACACGTCCTTCTGCGTCATGCCGTTATCCATCCGAAAAACACGCCGCTGATCGTAGCCATCACGACCACCAGCGTCACGAACACCACCGTTTTCTGCGTCCCCATCACCGAGCGGATCACCAGCATGTTGGGCAGGCTCAGCGCCGGTCCGGCCAGCAAGAGCGCCAACGCCGGCCCCTTGCCCATGCCCGCACCAATCAATCCCTGCAGGATGGGCACCTCGGTCAGCGTGGCGAAATACATGAACGCCCCGGCCACTGCCGCGAACAGGTTCGCCCCGATGCTGTTGCCGCCCACCGCCTGGGACACCCACCGCGAGGGGATCAGGCCCTCCCGTCCGGGGCGACCCAGCAGCAGCCCCGCGACGATGACGCCCACGAACAGCAGCGGCAGAATCTGCTTGGCGAAGCTCCACGTCGCGTCGAACCACTCCCGCGGTTCGCCCGGGCTCGTCGCCACGGCCACGGCCAGGCCTACGACCCCCGCGGCGAACGGCAACAACACCCACAAGCCCTCCATGGGCAACGCCAACGCCAGGATCACCGGCGCCGGCACGATGGCCGCGACTTTCCACCACGGAATGCCCATCCACAGCACCAAGACCGCGCCCAGGGCCGCCGCGAAGATGGTCGTCACCCCCCACTTGGCCCGCCAGATTCGCGCCCACAGTCCCGGCACGGCCCGCATGTCGGTGATCTGGTCGGCCGCCACTTCGATCTCGGTGTCGGCCTGCTCCCCGTCGAGCATCTTGAAGCGGTACGTGCCCCCCTCGACGCCCTCCAACGGCGCCTGGGTGACCGCCGCCCGAAAGCTGCGGCCATCGGCCGTCTGCACCCGCCAGTCGTTCGGCGCGCCCCAGTTGGCGAATACGAGGACCCCCACCATCACCGCGAAGAATACCGCGTTCTGCCACAAGGGCCGCGTCACCTCCGGCTCGGGCATGGCCGCCTGGCCGTTGGCCTTGCCCAGCTCCTCCTTGCGATAGATCCAATGCATCAACAGCCCGATCACGATGCTGAACAGGACCGCCCCGACCGCCCGGGCGACGCCCAGCTCCAGCCCCAGGATCCGGGCCGTCAGGATGATCGCCAGCACGTTGATCGCCGGACCGGAATACAAGAACGCCGTCGCCGGGCCCAGCCCCGCACCCATCCGGTAGATACCGGCGAACAGCGGCAGCACCGTACACGAACAGACCGCCAGGATCGTGCCCGAGATCGACGCGACACCATAGGCCAGCACCTTGTTGGCCTTGGCGCCGAGGTACTTCATCACGGAGGCCTGGCTGACGAATACGGCGATCGCCCCGGCGATGAAGAACGCCGGCACCAGGCACAGCAACACGTGCTCCCGCGCATACCACTTGACCAGATGCAGCGACTCCATGACGCCCCGGTCAAACCGCTCCCACCCGACCGGCAGGAAGAAGCACGCCAGGAATACGACGACGATCAGCGACAGCGCTTTCCACTCATTCCTGATGTTCATGCGAATCCTTCAACAAGCCGACCCGAAACCGACTACATCGCCTGGAGCAACTGTTCATTCTCCCGGGCCTGACTCTTGATGACCTTTGTGATGCACCCGAAAAACTGCAGAATGCACGGCGTCTTGATCGTGTACATGACCTTCAAGCCATCCTTGCGACAGGACAGCACGCCGGCGGCCACCATGACCGACAGATGACGCGACACGTTCGACCGCTCGGAGCCCACGGCCTCGGCGATGTCGCACACGCACTGCTCGCCGGACTGCAGGAAGTCCAGGACGGCGATCCGCACGGGGTGCGCGATGGCCTTGGCGATCTGGGCCTGTCGAGCGTACAAGAGTTGTTGCGCATTCTTTGCCATCGTCCGGGTCTCCTGTCTGAATGTGCTTATGTGACAATATACTCATATAGTAACGGATCGGTTCGGTGATGCAAGAGGTTTTTGAGGATTTCAGAAGAACGACGGTGAGCCGGTCCGGCCACCTCGGCCGATCGGGACCGGCCGTTCGCTCAGAGGCGCACGGGCCATTCGGGCCGTCCACCGACGGCCACCCGTACCCGGAAGACCTGCCCGCCCGGATCCTCCGGCCCGGCCCCCTGGCGGCGGGCCGTGGTGATGTAGAGGTCCCGCAGATCGGCCCCGCCGAAGGTCACGCTCGTCACGTTGGGCGTCGGCAGACGAATCTCGGCCAAGACCCGCCCCTCCGGGGACAATCGCCGGACCCGACCCCCTCGATAACACGCCGTCCACAGACAACCCTCCCGGTCGATGGTCAGGCCATCGGGACTGCCCGCCTCGTCGCCACCCTGGTAGATCACCACCAGATTGGAAATGCCGCCCGTCTTCGAATCGTAGGTGTATCGTGTGATGAGACCGGGGCGTGAATCCGTGTGATAGAACAGCCGCTCCTCCGGCCGGAAGGCCATGCCGTTGGACGTATGCAGGTCCCGCAGCATCGCCATGGGCCGGCGGCCCGCCTCCATGCGGTAGAGCACGCCATCGGTGCGCCGTTCGGTAAGCGTGCCGGCCAGGAGCCGCCCCGCTGGATCGGTCGTCACATCGTTGAACCGCTCATCGGCCGCCAGCGGCACCGACCACATCTCGACGGGCTCGACGCGGCCTGCCGTCGGATTGAGCAGCGCCACGCCCTGATCGGTGCACAGAACAAGGCGTCCGTCCGTCGCGAAGGCCAGCCCCCCGACCTGCCCATCCCCCTGCCAGACCTTGTGGGTCGTGTCGTGGGCCGGATCGTATTTCCAGATCGCCCCGTTGGGGATGTCCGTCCAATACAGGGCCTGCTCGCCGACGTTCCACAGCGGGCACTCGGCCAACTCACACGGCGGATTGCCGAGCGGCTGCGGGGCGTCGAATTCATGGTCCGGTGCCATCGCGGTTGTCCAGGGCGGTTACTGCTTGTCGGCCAGATCATCCAGCTCGGCCAGGGTGAATCGGACGCTGACGATGTGGGGCGGCTGTCCCTCGGTCCAGTGCCCATACGTGGTGGTGACAAAGGTCCCATCCGGCAGACACTCCAGCCCCGGATAGGCGCAGTCCCAGGCGTGGTGGTTGTCCATCAGCCGGACGCGGTA
>DSDH01000509.1 GCA_011055475.1 Phycisphaerales bacterium
CGCAAAGGCATCGAGTACTGACTTGCACGGAATAGACGCATGCGGTGCCCCCGATGTGGAACTGAGAACGACGTCGATGCGAAGCTGTGTGCTGGCTGCAGCTTCGAGTTGGACAACGAGTTCATCCAGACGCTTGCCGAAGAAACTCAGAAAAGCAGGCGGGCCCGACTGCTCCGTCTTGTCAACTACGGTGGGGTAGTGGCTGTCCTGGCCACCACTTGTTCCTTCAGCCTTGTCTCATTTGCTGTCTCCGGCGTGACGGTGGTGTTTGTTCTTCCGGTTCTCATTTACAGAGACTTCCGAGCACGCAGGTTCAAAAAGCGGGGCCAGGCGGTCGAGCCCCACCTTGGCATTGAAGTAGGCGTCCTCTGCTATAACTGCCTGGCCCTGGGGCTGTCACTCCTTGCGAGCATGGATGCACCGCCCATTCCAAACGACTATACGCAAGCCGACCTCCTGTACCCCGGCCCGCAGTATGACGTCACATGGGAGCTTCTCAGCTCCCTGGGCGGTTATTCCGACGGTCCGGACTATAGCGCTCTCGGCTTGAGTCCCGCGGATGCGAACGATGTGAAACGCGTCCATATCGAGGGCAGCATGCAGGACATGGACGCGATGCTCCAGCATGCCATGACGCATTCCGAAACGATCCAACGCTTATGGAAGAAGCTGACCGATACGCGGCACATCATCGCAAGCTTGGCTGAATATGACCAGATTGCAGATTTGTCGGAGCCTGCCTTTACGAGCTTCGAGGAGGCGCCTCTGTTCTTGAAGAACGCCCGCATGTTGTCTCACATATACGTTGCACACGTTCTTGATGCGGCGGTTCGAAACGAGCTTGGCCCAGCAGTGGAGGCCATGGCCGATCTTCACGACGTATTCCGAAGACTGAGTGTCAATACACGGCTGATTCTCAGCAAGCTTGTCTGTTACGGCATATTGAGCCGGAACCTCCACGGACTGAATGTGGTCGTCAATCAACCGCATGTGCCTGACGAGGTGCTGCTGCTGATCCAGGAACGATTCGCCCCGTTGACCGACGAGGAGATCAGGCTGACCAACTGCCTGAAGGGCGAGTATCTGATGATAAACAACGTTTTTGCCAATCTGGTCCAGGATCTCCGCCACGAAAAGGGCGCGATGGTGGCGTATTTCACCAGGCATGTTGTCAAGATGAACTCAAGCAAGCGTCTATTGCGTAATCACATCGATGCGCTGATTGCCGAGGAGATGGGACTGGCCCCCCCGGAGCCTTTGTCGGTCTGGCCGAGCATTTACCCCCCGATCAGGGTTGACCTGGATGAAGAGGGCAACTTCCCATTCTACTACTGGATCTGGAATCCTGCCGGCCTAGCAGTTGGGCCGATGTTGGCTGCACATGATAAGGTGGCCACAACCAAGACACGCGTGGCGATTCAGGACGATCTGTTTCACATCGTTCTGGCGGCGCGGCTGGGTCGGCCCTACAGCCTCAAGGCCCGGGCGTACAGCGATGAATACGTGATCGACGTCGAGCGGCGAATGATCTACAGCCCCGGCCCGGACGGCGAGCCATTCACCAAGGACGACATTACGCTGCCGATCAACCAGGAGGTCCTCGGCCTCACCGCCGGGCCGCAGGGCACACCCGGCGAGCCTGCCGGGCAGGCCTTGAACCCGTCATGCAAGGTTGGAACCCTATGATTTTGCCAGGAATACCACGAGGACTTGTGTTGACGGTCTGCCTTCTGTCGTCGGCCGCAGCCGCCGGGCCGATCTACCTGGTCGATGCCTTTAACGAGGAGGCGGGCTGGCGGGTCCACTGGCGGTATGACCCGCGGCAAGGGGGCTGCCGGGAGGTGCGGGTCACGGATGCGGCGGGGCGTGTATTGGGCCGGGCGGTGCCGCCGGGCGATTCGTGCATCCTGGACAGGGCCTCGGCAGGCCAAAAGGTGCTCGTGGCGGCGGAGCTCGATGGCGGGGCCACGGCCACGCCATGCAGGCTCACCCTGCAAGACCCGCCCGGACGCGCCACCACGCCGGGGCGGATCGCCGTTCGCAAAGGGCCCACCGGCCAGGCCGAGTTCTTCAACACGCAAACTGGACAAACCTTTGTGGTCAAAGGGTTTAACTATATCCGTCTGCGTCACGGCGATCACTCGACGTTCGACGCCGACACGCCCGCAACCGCTGCGGATTACGACCCGCTGGACGCCGAATCCATGTTCCGTCTTCTGGCCAGGCACGGATACAACACCGTCCGCGTGTTTATTATCGGTCGAAGCCGCGGCAATCCGGGCATCGCGGGCGGGCCCGACGCCGCAGCGGCCCTCTATGAACCGTACATGCGGAACGTGCTGGACTTCCTGCGGCGGGCCCGGCGACACGGCGTCTACGTGCTGCCCACGTTCGGCGATGGCGAGTTGCCGGCCAACCGGTACTGGGCCGCCCGGCGCCAGGGCCTGCCCCGCGGCAAGAACGCCCTTTACCTGACAAAGGCGGGGATCGACGCCAAGGCCGAGTACGTAACGGGCTTTCTGACGTGGATCAAGGAGCAGGACCCGGCGTTACTGGAGACGCTGCTGGGCGTTCAGTGCCAGAACGAGCTTTACCTGGATGCCCGGTCGTGGCCGTTCAGTGAGACCACCGGGTCGGTCACGGCGGCCAACGGCAAAACCTACGACCTGAGCGATGCGGACGACCGGCGGCGGCTCATGGCCGAGGGAATCCGCTTCTACCACGAGCGGCTCACCGCCGCGGTCAGACGGGTGGCCCCCGGCCTGCTGGTCAGCGAGGGGCTGTTCGTGCCGCGGGCCGTGGGAAAGTCGCCGGCGACGCACGCGGCGGTCTGGCCCGGCACGACCTCCGATCCGCGGTTTCCGCCAACGGCCGGCATGCTGGCCGGCTCGCCGCTGGACTTTGTCGACGTGCACTTTTACCGGACGCGAAGGGAGGAAACCGTCGAGGAGGCCTTCCGGCGGGATATGCTCTCGACGGAGTACCTGGATGCGGCGATGGAGCCGCTGATCCGCGACAAACCCGTCATCCTCGGCGAGTTCGGCGCGTTCCAGCACGTTGAAGCGTCGTTCGATGAGGCCGTCGATACGCTGCTGGCCATCCGCGCCTTGGCCCACCGGCACGGCATGGCCGGCTGGATGATGTGGACGTTCGACGCGTTCGAGCAGCCGCGGCTCTGGCACGCGATGGAGGACGGCGGCGCGTTCGTCGAGCGGCTCGGCCAAGGTCGATAGCCCACCACCCGGCCGTCTCACGCCTGGCCGGGCGGGTAGCGGACGATCAGGAACGCCTCGGCCGTGGTCTTGCCCTCGTTGATCAGGGCGTGCGGCACGTCCACCCGGTAGTGGGCCGAATCGCCTTTGTGCAGCTCGACCGTGTCCTGGTCGCTGACCACCGTCAGCCGGCCGCGGGCCAGGTACAGGAACTCCTCGGTCCCGGCGAAGTGCGGCTCGCTCTGGAGTCGGCCGCCGCCGGCCAGCCGGATGCGGTAGTGCTCGATGCTCTTCTCCAGGCTCAGGGGGCTCAGCGTGCGGATCTCGCACGCCTGGTCCTTGCGGAACGTATAGTGCTCGTCGGCGTCGCGGATCACGTGCAGGATGTTCTGCCGCGGGACCTCGTCGAGCAGCTCGCCGACGCTCACGTTCAGGGCATCGCACACCTTCAGCAGGATCGCCACCGTCGGATTGATCTTGTTCTGCTCGATCTGGCTGAGCATGGCCTTGGAGACCCCCGCCAGACCCGCGAGTTGGTCCTGCGTCAGGCCGCGCGTCTTGCGGACGGCCCGCAGCTTGCGAGCCAGATTCTCGGTGCGCCGCGACATGCCGGACTCCCGACAGAGTTTTTTATAATTTTTTCTTGTTCACTATAGTGAACAGCACTATACTGAACGCAATCATAGCATAATAACCGATCCGGCCCGCCGGGACAAGGCCCCGGCAGCCGAATCCCCGGCGGTCCCGCATGAACATGAAAGGGCAAGGCATGAAGGCGATCGTAAAGAAGACCCCCGCGCCCGGGCTTGCGCTCGAGGACGTGCCGGTGCCCAAGATGGGCATCAACGACGTGCGGATCCGGATTCTCAAGACGGCTATCTGCGGCACGGACGTGCACATCTACAACTGGGACGCCTGGGCCCAGGAGACGATCCACCCGCCGATGACCATCGGTCACGAGTTCGTGGGCGTCATCGACGCCATCGGCGACAATGTGCACGACTTCGCCGTCGGCGACATCGTCAGCGGCGAGGGGCACATCGTCTGCGGCCGCTGTCGCAACTGCCTGGCCGGGCGGCGGCACCTGTGCAAGTCGCCCCGCGGCATCGGCGTCAACGGCGACGGCGCGTTCGCCGAGTACCTGGTCATCCCCGTCTCGAACGTGTGGTACTGCGACCGGCGGATTCCGCTGGAGGTGCTCAGTTGCTTCGACCCGTTTGGCAATGCCGTGCATACGGCCCTGACGTACGACCTGGTGGGCGAGGACGTGCTGATCACCGGGGCCGGGCCCATCGGCTGCATGGCCGCCCGCGTCGCCCGGCACATCGGCGCGCGGCACGTGGTCGTGACCGATGTCAACCCCTACCGCCTGGAACTGGCGCGGCGGATGGGCGCCACCCGCGCCGTCGATGTGCGGACCACGCGGCTGGAGGACCTCTTCGACGAGTTGGACATGAAGGAAGGCTTCGACGTGGGGATGGAGATGTCCGGCAACCCGGAGGCGTTCCGCTCGATGTTGCCCCTCATGTGCCACGGCGGTAAAATCGCCCTGCTGGGTATCCTGCCCGAGATGGCCATTGACTGGGATTACGTCGTGTTCAACGGGCTGACGATCCAGGGCATCTACGGCCGCCGCATGTACGAAACGTGGTACAAGGTCACCATGTTGATCCAGGGCGGCGTGGACATCCGGCCGCTGATCACGCACCGGTTCCACTACACGGAGTTCGAGAAGGGCTTCGAGGTCATGCGCTCCGGCCAATCGGGCAAGGTGATTCTGAACTGGGACGAATAGACGACGGCGCGGGCGCGGTGACCCGGCGGCGCCCCGGCCAGAAAGCACGGGAGGACCGACGCATGTTTGCCACGATGAAAACCTACGTGACCGACGAGGTGGACGCGATCCGCCAGAGCGGCCTCTTTAAGGAGGAGCGGATCATCACCAGTCCCCAGGGCGCGCGAATCGGCGTTCATGGGGACCGCAAGGTGCTCAACTTCTGCGCCAACAACTACCTGGGCCTGGCCAACCACCCCGAGATCGTCCGGGCGGCCCGCGAGGGGCTCGACCGCTGGGGGTACGGGCTTTCGAGCGTGCGTTTCATCTGCGGCACGCAGGACATCCACAAGCAGCTCGAGGCGGCGATCAGCCGGTTTCTCGGCACCGAGGACACGCTGCTGTACAGCTCGTGCTTCGACGCCAACGGCGGCCTGTTCGAAACGCTTCTGACCGACGCCGACGCGGTCATCAGCGACGCCCTGAACCACGCGAGCATCATCGACGGCATCCGCCTGTGCAAGGCCCGGCGGCTGCGGTACGCCAACCGCGACGTGGCCGAGCTGGAGGCCCGGCTCAAGGAATCGCAGGACGCCCGCTTCCGCCTGATCGTCACGGACGGCGTGTTCTCCATGGACGGCACAATCGCGCCGCTGGATGCGATCTGCGACCTGGCCGAGGCGTACGATGCCTTGGTCATGGTCGACGATTCGCACGCGGTCGGCTTCGTGGGCGAACATGGCTGCGGCACCCACGAATACCACGGGGTGATGGGCCGCGTGGATCTGATCACCGGGACCCTCGGCAAGGCCCTGGGTGGGGCCAGCGGCGGCTACACCAGCGGACGCAAGGAGCTGATCGCCCTGCTGCGGCAGCGATCGCGGCCCTACCTGTTCAGCAACACCGTGGCCCCGTGCATCGTCTCGGCCTCGCTCA
>DSDH01000219.1 GCA_011055475.1 Phycisphaerales bacterium
GCCCCGCCGCAATGGCTGATCCCCCTGGTGGCCCAGGGCGCCCCCATTCCGCCGCCGGAAGAACCCTCCAAACGTTGATTCCCTTGGCTGGCGGTTGCAGCGTTCGTCGCGCCACCGCCGATCCTGCCCGTCGCACCGCCGTCCCGGCACGGAAACACGGAAACCGAATCCAAGCAAAAGGGTTTACAGACGCACCACATCATGGTTGTCTACGGTCTCCGCGAACGATGCAAATGCGGAGTTGGTACATATTTACACGTATTTCAGGGGAGAAACCATGGGCTACGGCGAGGCCATGAAACGGTGGCTGGCGGTCTTCATGCTGATGATGGCGGTCAGGTCAGCACATGCGGGCGAGCTCGTTCTGTAAGAAGGGACCGCATCACCGGCACGGTGGAGAGCATCGTGGAGGGCAAGCTCCACTTCACGGCCGATCTTTTGGGCCCCGTCGCCGTGGAGATGAGCAACGTGCAGACCTTCAGCAGCGACGCCGCCGTCACGCTGGTCCTCAGTGATGGCAGCATCGTGAGCCAGCCAGTCAGCGCCTCCCAGGCCGGCCACGTGCGACTGGAGGGTACCGACCTGTTGCCCGGCGGCGAGCTCAGTCTCGATCACATTCAGGCCGTGAACCCTCCGCCGCCGCCCGAGCCCCGTTGGACGGGTAATCTATCGCTGGGATGGACCTCGGTCCACGGCAACACAACCTCGGAGAGCATTCAGGCCGGCGCCGCCGCAACCCGCCGGGGCGAAAGAGATCGCGTATCGCTCGGCTTCGATTATGGCCGCAGCAAGCAGGAGGACCCGGATACCGGCCGCGAAAAGCACCACCGAGGATTGGTGGAAGCTGCGGGGCAAATATGACTATTTCCTGACGGACAAGTGGTATGGCTTCGTGGAGGGGCGTTACGAAACGGACAAGATCGCCCAACTCGACCGACGCATCGTCGGCGCCGTGGGTCTTGGCTATCAGTGGATCGAATCGGACGATATGAATTTCTCCACCGAAGCCGGTGTCGCCTATCTGACCGAGAGCTTCAGGAACTCCAGCGACGACAACGACGAGACCAGTGCGCACCTGGGTTACCACTTCGACAAGCGGCTCACCGACCGGATTAAGTTCATCAATGACCTGACGTACTACCCGAGCTTCGGCCAATTCTCCGACTATTACCTGACCACCACGGCGGAGATCCGGGCGTCGGTCACGGAGAACATGTTCACCAACTTCAAGACGATCTTCGACTACGACGCCTCACCGGCCCAGGGCCAAGGCAATACCGATGTGAAGTATATCCTGGGTGTCGGCTGGGACTTCTGACCCAGCCTGGAATGGCTTGTGGAGCAACCGAGTGAAGCCGTCATCCATGCGGACACCGGACGACAACGGTCCCCGGCACGCCAGCGGATGGAGCGGGCGGCCAAGACCGCGCTACGGTGTTGATGCGGTGGCCAGGGTCGCGGCGATCGCCGAGAGGATACTCGTGCTGTCTTGTATGCCTTCCCAGTTGTAGATGCACAGGCATCGGCATTTCGGGTCGGACAGCGTGGCGGCCAAGGCCTCCCGCCAGGCAGCCTCGTCACGAGTTCCCGGCAGGAGCCATTCCACGGCGGCCCAATAGGGCGCCTCGGTTCGCTTGAGATTCCGCTGGACGCCGATGTCACCGCGTGGATCGGCGGCGTGTCGATAGAAGCTCCACCCCGGACACGAATAGGCATTCCCAGCGGCATCATAGAGCCATTCGCCCTCGTGCCAGCCGGCCCCATGCGTAAAGAGGCGATCGCGGGGCACACCGGCCTCGGCGGCCGTGCGGCACAGGATCGTCACGTAGCGGCGGACCACTTCGGTCACGTCCGCCTCGGTCAGTTCCCCGCTGGTTCGGATGCCGGCCGTCTTGACGGCCGCGTACCCGATCGCCGCGACACCGCGGGAGGGGCGCCGGCTGTGATCCAGACCGTAGGTGGGGTCCTCGGCCCTCGGGACATCCAGGAGCCGGTTGCCATCCGGATAATGCCACGCGTTGACCCCGATGGAGCTTTCATGGCCGACCTTGATGCCCACGAACAGGTCCTTCTTGTCGGCGGGCAGAGCATGGTACCACTCCATCACAATGGGCACCAGCCGAGCCAGGCCCTCCCGACAGGCGGCCAGATAATCCGGGCTCATCAGATTCGGTTGCGGCAGGACCCGGATCTGCCGGCCCCAGTTCCGCCAACATATCTTCACGGCGTCATCGGGCGACCAGCTCGTCCATTCGACGTTGTAACGGTTCTGCGGATCGTAGCCGGGCCTCGAAGGATCCCAGAAGTTCCACAGGTCGCTTCGATGGCCCCACCAGTTCTCCGCGTCAAATTGTACGATAACCGGTGTGTCGGTCTGTTGGGCGCCGGCGAGAAACCGCCGGAGTGACTCGGCGACGACGTATGGCTCACCGTTCAGGAACGAGAAGATGAAGCCCGCCCCGAATCGGACGTTTCCGGACCCGGACTCGGGGCACCGCCGATGCAGTTCCATGAAGCTCTCTTCGGTGAAGGTCTCAGGACGGTTTTGATTCCAAACTCGGCCGGGCACGCGATTGACCAGGATGTACTGTCGATCCGCGGCCGTGGGGATCGCCGTCAGAGCAACCACCAGTGTCAGCAACGAGATGCCCCATCGTGCACGCACGTCTGTGGATCCGATCCGATGCCCATCACGCGGTATCACTCTATAACCTCTCCATCCCCAACGAACACGCCGCTCAGTCGGGCCGCAGCGCGATACGCAAGGCCTCGGCCGCGCGATTGACGTAGGCGAACTTCACACCCGTGCGGGCTTCTCGCGGCAACTCATCAATGTGCCGGCGATTGCGGGCCGGACAGATGACCGTCCGCACGCCCGCCCGTTTGGCCGCCAGCACCTTTTCCTTGAGCCCCCCGACCGGCAGAACCAGGCCCTGCAGCGTGATCTCGCCAGTCAGCGCCACATCCGGCCGCGTCGGCTGCTGACGCAGCAACGACACCAGCGCCGCAAACACGGCGATGCCCGCGCTGGGGCCATCCTTCGGCACAGCCCCGGCCGGTACGTGCACGTGATAGTCCTGTTTCCCCAGCGGCTCGGCCTCCAGGCCCAGCCGCTCGGCATTGGCCCGGACGACCGACAGGGCCGCCTGAACACTCTCCTTCATCACCTCGCCCAACTGCCCGGTCAGGGTCAACTGTCCCTTACCCGGTGTCGCCACGACCTCGACGAACAGAATCTCCCCGCCCGTCGACGTATACGCCAGCGCGACCGCCACACCGGGCACCGCCGTGCGCGCCGCCAGCTCACGCTCGTACCGCGGCGCGCCGAGAATCTGTCGCACGCGTGCGGGGTTGACCGTCATGGACCGCGCGGTACCCTCCGCGATCTTCATGGCCGCATGCCGACAGACGGCGGCGATGGTCCGCTCCAGATTGCGGACACCGGCCTCCCGCGTATACTCCCGGATGATCGTCCGGATCGCCTCATCCCGGAACGTAAGCTGCCGACCGCTGAGGCCGTGCTCGCCGAGCTGCCGTCGCACCAGGTATCGCTTGGCGATCTGAAGCTTTTCGCGTTCGGTATAGCCCGGCAGCTCGATGATCTCCATGCGATCCAACAGCGCCGGCGGGATCGGATCGGTGATGTTCGCCGTACCGATGAACAGCACGCTCGACAGGTCAAACGGCTGGTCCAGGTAGTGATCCGTGAACGTGTCGTTCTGCTGCGGGTCCAGAACCTCCAGCAGCGCTGAGGCCGGATCGCCCCGGAAGTCCTGTCCGATCTTGTCCAGCTCATCCAGCATGAACACGGGATTGCGCGATCCGCATTTGCGCAGCTCCTGCAGGATTCGTCCGGGCAGCGCCCCGATGTAAGTCCGCCGATGCCCACGGATGTCGGCCTCATCGCGGATGCCGCCCAGCGAAATGCGGATGAACTTGCGACCCATCGCGCGGGCGATCGATTGCCCCAGGCTCGTCTTGCCCACGCCCGGCGGACCCACGAAGCACAGGATCGGACTCTTGCCGTGCGGGTTGAGCTTGCGCACGGCCAGAAACTCGAGGATGCGCTGCTTGATCTTGTCCAGCCCATAGTGATCGCGATTCAGAATCCGCCGCGACCGCGACACATCCAGCGTATCCGTCGTGCCCCGCGACCAGGGCAACTCGCACACCCACTCCAGGTACGTGCGAACAACCGCGTAATCCGGCGACATCGCCGGTGTTTTCGACAGCCGGTCCAGTTCGCGCAGGGCCTCGGTTCGCACGGCCTCGGGCAGACCGGCCGCCAGAATCTTGTCCCGCAGGGCGTCGAGCTCCTGCGTGCGGTGGTCGGCCTGGCCCAGCTCGGCCTGGATGGCCTTGAGCTCTTCCTGCAGGAAGTACTCGCGCTGGCTCTTGTCGATCGAGTCCCGCACCTGGTTGTGAATCTTGTGGCTCAGCTCGAGCACGTCGAGCTGGCCGGCCAGCGCCACGGAAACCGCTTGCAGCCGCTTGGTCGTGTCCAGCTCTTCGAGCAGCGCCTGCTTCTCGTGGACCGGCAGATTCAGCGTCGCCGCCAGGAAATCCGCCAGGCCCGACGGGTCCGAGATGCTCTCCAACAGACCCGCCGCCTCCTCCGGGATATTCGGGCTCAGCGCCATCACGCGTGCGGCCGTGCCGCGCACGCTCACCATCAACGCCTTGAGCGTCTTGGTGCGACGGACCTTGACGTCCAGCACCTCCACCCGGGCTCGGAGATAGGGGCGTTGGGCCACGTATTCCAGGATGCGCACCCGCGCCATGCTGTGAACGACAATATTCACCGTGCCTTGCGGCAGGTGGATGACCTTCAGCACCGACGCCAGCGTCCCGACCGAGTACAGGTCCTCCGGACGCGGGTCCTCCACCTCGGCCCGGCGTTGAGCGACCAGGACGAAAACCGTCTCGTGGGGCACGATGTCCCGGATCAGCCGGCGGCTTCGACGCCGCCCGATGGCCAAAGGGGTTACCGTTCCGGGGAAAACGACCGTGTTGCGGATGGGCAAAACCCCCACTTCGGGCGGCAGCACCAAGGGCCCCCGCTGCGACTCGGCTTGCAGGGCCGCCTCGAACTCCGCTCTGTCATCCGGCTCCTGGGCGGGCTGCAGCCCGTCGTCAAAGAGTCGTTCATTCATTGCAGCCGGTCCTTACCGCCGTCCATAAAGCCGCGCGATGTCCCGGGCCACGATCCGGGCGATCTCCGATGTGCCCACCTCGGCGCAGGAGACGCCCGCGACGGCCGACCGCGCCGGTGCCCAGATCGACTCCTCCCGCCGCGTCTCGCCCCGGATGGCCTGCACCACCCGATGAATGCCCCGACCATCCGCCCCCGCTACCGCGGCCTTTTCCGGACGCTGCCGGCGCTGGGCGACCGCTCGACGCTGCTCAGCCAGGATCTGCTCGGCCAGGTCGAGCTGGGGGATCGGACCCTCGGACTGCGGGGCCGCCGATTGCTCCGGCTCGAACGACTCCTGTCGCGCGACGTGCTCCAAGGCGCTTTGGATACGCCGGGCCAGATCGCCCTCCTCGGTTTCATCTTGGTCAAAAGGCGATTCCGCGGCGCCCCCCACGGGCGTGCCCAACGGACGCAGGGCCGCCGGCAACGGCTTGACTACATCCGGCTGCACCGGCCGGGCGGCCGTCGCTTCACCCACCCGGACCTGATCCAGGGGTCGAAGCGCCGCCGGTCTCGGTTTGGCTTCGTTACCGGACGCCTCGCCGGAGCCCGTTGAAGAACTGTTCGCCCCCAGACCTTCCTGCCGGGCGCGCAGAATATCGGCCTTGCTTTGCAGGATGTCCCCGTCAATCTGACGTCCCGTGTTCCCGCCTTCCATACGTCCCTCCGTTCATCGGCCAGCACTCAGACCGCGGCCCCCC
>DSDH01000407.1 GCA_011055475.1 Phycisphaerales bacterium
TCCGTGTGGCCGCCGCACGCCGAGCAGAAATACGCGGGGAACACCGCCACGTCGTCGCCTTCGCCGCCACTCGCATCGCCGGCCGCGAGCACGATGCCGCGAGTCGCCTCGACCGCCTCCCACACGCGGGCGGTTTCGGCCTCAACGCCCCGGTAGACCTGGTAACCCTCGGTCTTCCGCACGTCATACGCTCGCCCCGGTCCATACCGGCGCATGTGATACATCGCGTAGGTCCGCGAAGCGATCGCCTGGCTTTCCAGGGCCGAGGCCTCCCAATACGCCGGCATCTCGGCGCCGACCACGCCAGCCAGATAGCTTTCCAGCGGCACGACGTTGACCACCTGGAACCCATCCTCGTGCGGTGTCGGCACGAGGCTCAGACGGCCGCGATACGATGCGCCGTCAAGTCCCGCTTGATGGTCCGCCGGGGTGATCTCCACGGTGCCCGAAAAGACGTGCTCACCCACGGCGATTCTGCCGTGAAACCAAACCACCTCCAGTTCCGCGGCCTCGGCGAAGCGGGCCTGGGCCCCGTCGGGGAGACTGCGAACGGTAAGCGGGCCCGACGTGGTCAGGCGACTCGCTGTTTGCTTTTCAAAGAGCAACACCCGAATATCCGGGCTGGCATCCGGCCCGACGGGTCCCGGCGAAACCGGCGTCCGGTGCCGCCGAACACCGATCCATAGACACAGTCCGATCAGGACGATCGTCCAAAGAGCAACCGCACCGATACGAAGGGCATTTCGTCGAGCCACGCACAATCCGTTCGTTCCCCGGCCCGGGCAAGAAGCATCGAAGCGACCGGCCGCGGTCTACTCCAGCTTGCGGAGGCTCAGGCCGTATTCCGCCAGCCGATCCTTGATTTCGTTCAGGCTCGTGACGCCGAAGTTCTTGCAGCCCAGCAGCTCGGCCTCCGTCCGCATGATCAAATCGCCCAGCGTCCGGATGTTGAGCCGGCTCAGGCAACGACGGCTCCGCACGCTCAGCTCGACGTCGTCCACGCACTTGCTGAGCACCTCTTCGCTGGCGCCGCTGGCCTGGGCCTGGGCGGCGTAGCTGCTCGTGCCCGACTCCAGCGCCATGCCCAGCCGCAGTCCCTTCGAATCCAGGATTCGCTTGATCTCCTGGAGGCTCGTTTCCCCGAAGTTCTTGTAGCTGAGCAGCTCGACCTCCGTGATCCGGAGCAGGTCGCCCAGCGTGTTCAGATTCATCTTCTTCAGGCAGTTGCGGCTGCGCACCGACAACTCGAAATCGGACAGCGGGATCTCCAGGATCCGCGCCTGCTGGTCCTTGCGGCGGGCCTGCTCCTCGTCGTAGACCATCGTCCGAGAGCTGTCGATGTCCTTGGCGAAGAGCCGCGCCTTCGGATGATTGGGGTGCGACGCCAACACCGTCGCCACGCATCGCGCGGCCTTGTCGTATTCACCGGCCTCTTCGTACAGCATCGCCAGGTTCAGCAGGGCGTTGACCGGGGGCGTGGGGCGCTGTACAAGCTGCTGGTAGTACGCCAGGGCCTCCTGGTCGGTGCCGCGCAGATCACACGCGTACGCCAGTTGAAAGAGCGCCTCCAGGTGGTTTCCATCCAGCTCGACGGCGATCTGGAAGTCCGCGATGGCCGCTTCGTATTGCCCCTGGGCGGCGGCCAGGCGACCCCGCTGGTAGTGAAACTCGGCGCTGACCTTTTCATAATTGCCGCAGGCCGCCAGCTCCGCCGCGGCCTGCTCGAATTCGTGAGCCATGCGCAGCGTCGCCACCTTTTCCAGGGCGACCAGCAGGGAATCGGCCCCCTCGCGGGCCGCCTGTTCCAGGGCGGCGAGGGCCTCGGTGTACCGGCCCATGCCGCGGTAGGCGTACGCCAGGTACAGGGACTTCTCCATGCACGCGGGCGCCTGGTCCAACAGTTCCGCGGCCCGGTCCATCTGCCCCAGCAGAACCCGTCCGATCCCCGCGGCCAGCGGGTTGTCGAGATGCTGCTCGATCTGCTCGGCCAACGCCCTCTGTGCGCGTTCGCTGCGGTGCACCTTGGCTTTGAGATGCTTGAGGTGATCGAGCGACGGGAGCTGCGGGCCGAACAGCTCCACCTGCATACCTGCCAACGATACCATACCGCCTGGCTCCTCTTGTCGTCTACGTCCAGATTCGCACGCCAAGCCCACGACAGGCCCCGTGCGTACACACCCACCCGCCTCTTACCGATTTACAGATGAAACGCTGCATTATAGACCTCGCCGCGCGCTTTGCAACCCCATTTTCAATCGCGCCAGGGCGGTTTTTCAGCCGGGGACGCCCATGCCGAGGTCTCTGTCCGGTGGGCGGCTTCGTATAGGCGTGAAAAAAACCGGGCAAAAGCCGCTTGTGCGAGAACGAACACCGGCCCGATGGGGTATACTTTACGGGGAGCCGAGCGAGGAGCAGACAGGTCGGCAGCAAGACGCGGCGCACCGGCGCGGGGGCTTGTTCCGGGCGCGGCTCCAGAGGGGCCGCGGGGTATCCCAGAGTGTCAGCCTGGCGGAGGTGCAAGACGTCGACGGGATCAGGCATCACGGGACGTGGCGGTCCCGCCAATGGGGGGATTCAACAATGAAGGCCGAATCACGGAAGGACAAGACCGAAGCGCTGATGCAAATCCTGCGTCGTATTGACCAGGGCGACAACCCTCAGACGTTGCGTGCGGAGGCACGTCGGCTGATTGAGCAGATCACGCCGCGCGACTTGGCCCGCGCTGAGGAGATCCTCGTTCGCGGCGGCGCATCCTCCCACCAGGCGGGCCAACTGTCCGTGGCGTTCCTGTTGATGGGGGTATTGGAAGGACGTGAGGCGAACCTGCGAGAGCGGTTGCCGGCCGACCACGTCTTGCGGATCATCCTGGCCGAGCACGAACTGACGCGGTGTTTTCTGGCCGACCTGGACAGTCTGGTGCGTGAGATCGTCACGCTGGAGCGGATGACCGACACGAGCATGGAGTTCATGCGCCTCAGCCATGTCGCCGAGCATCTGCACGCGATGCTGGAGCATATCGAGCGCGAGGACGATGTGTTGTTTCCGGCCCTGCGTCAGCATGGCTGGTCGGCCCTGGCCGCCGCGCCGGGTCGGGCCCATGAACAAATTCGCGGCCACATCGACAGCTTGCTTCGGCTGCTGGGCACCTTCCGGGCGGAGCGGTTCGACGCCTTCAAACAGCAACTCGCATTGCTCAGCCAGACCCTGATCCAGGTGATCCTTGAGCATCTGCACGAGGAAGACAACCTCTTGTTTCCTATCGCTCTGGAAGTGGTCAAGGAACCGGAGGCCTGGCATCGGATTAAGCGGCTGTGCGACGAGATCGGCTACTGCGGTGTGCACATTTGACGCGGCTTTGTGCGTCGATCACTTGTGATCGGCCCGGTCCAGTACGGTTTGGGCCAGATCCTCGACGTGCATCCCATCGGGTACGTCGATCCATCGCACGGGGCGGAAGGTCTTGAACCACGTGCGTTGGGACTTGGCGAACTTCCGCGTATTGATCTTGATCCGTTCAATGGCTTCGTCCAGGGTCACCCGTCCCTGCAGATGGTCGATCATTTCGGTATAGCCGATGGCCGCCCGGGCTTGGGGGCCGAGAGGGGGTTCTTCTTCCAGCAGCCGGGCCGCCTCGTCGCGCAGGCCCAACTCGATCATGCGCTCGACGCGCCGATTGATTCGTCGGCTTTCAATGTCCTTGCCACGCCGCAGGCCGATCACGGTCCAGTCCGACCGGGGCGGCGCGGCCCATTGTCGCTGCCAGTCGCTGATCGGCCGACCGGTCAGTTCATAGACCTCCAGGGCGCGGATGATCCGCCGGGCGTCGTTCCGGTGAATCCGCTGGGCGGCGGCGGGGTCCACGCGGGCCAGCTCGGCGTGCAGGGCGGCCGAACCCATCTCGTTGAGCCGTTGTTTGAGACGGCACCGGATGTCCTCGTCCGCGCCGGGCCCGTCGAACAGGCCGTGCAACAGGGCCTTGATGTACAGGGCCGTCCCGCCGGCGGCGATGACCGGCACCTGAGCCGACTGCATGGTGTCCATCGCCTGCCGGGCCAGGCAAAGGTACTGTTCAACGTCAAACGACTCGCTGGGCTCGACCACGTCGATCAGGTGGTGCACAAGCCGTCGCCGAACCTCCATCGGGGGCTTGGCCGTGCCAATGTCCATCCGCCGGTAGATTTTCATGGAATCGACGCTGAGCACCTGGCCGCCCAGCCGCTGGGCCAGGGCCCGCGCCACGGCCCCTTTACCCGAGCCCGTCACACCCAGAATGAGGATTTTCGCCATGGCCGCTCATTCCAAAATGCGAATTGTCCCTGTTCGACGCGTTCAAACCGGCTATAATAGCGCGTTCCGTGTGAGAAGTCCACGTCGGAGCACGATGCACGCCGCCCCGGGGCGGCCGGACGGGAGCCATCCTCTTGCCAAGCGGACCGGACAATCTGGACTTCGCCGAGGCCCTGGCCGAACAGGCCCGGCGGGTCAACGCCGTGCTGACGGAGCGTTTGGACGCCTTGGGGCAGGTGCCGCCGCGTCTGGCCGAGGCGATGCGCTACACGCTCGAGGCCCCGGGCAAGCGAATCCGGGCGGCGGTCGTGTTGTGGAGCTGTGAGGCCGTCTGTGGTCGAGTGGTGCCGGCGGCGCTGACGGCTGCGGCGGCTGTTGAGATGGTGCATACGTATTCGCTGGTGCACGACGACCTGCCGGCCATGGACAATGATGATCTGCGTCGCGGCCGGCCGACCTGTCATAAGGCGTTTGACGAGGCCACGGCGATTCTCACGGGCGATGCGCTGTTGACGCTCGCGTTCGAGGTGCTTGCCAGACGGGTGGCCGATCCGGCGCTGGCGGTGGCGATGGTGCGGACGTTGGCCTCCGCCGCCGGGCCGGAGGGCATGATCGCCGGCCAGGTGGAGGACGTGCTGGCGACCGGGACCCGCGGCGAGCTCGAATTGCTCGAGCGGATTCACTGTAACAAGACGGCCCGCATGTTTGCCGCGGCCGCGCGGATGGGCGGCCTGGCGGGCGGGGCCGAGGAGCCGATCCTTGACGGTTTGACCCTGTACGGGCTGAAGATCGGCTTGGGTTTTCAGGTCGCCGACGATATTCTCGACGAGGCTGCCGGCACCGATCAGCTCGGCAAGACGGCCGGCAAGGACGCCGAGCAGGGCAAGCTGACGTATCCCTCGCTTATCGGGCTGGACCGCGCCCGGCGGACGGCGAGGGAGCTTACGGAACAGGCCCTGGACGCGTTGAAGCCGCTTGGGTCCGCCGGCCACATGTTGGGCCTGCTGGCCCGAGAGCTGCTCGAACGAACCCGGTGATGGGTATGGATGATGGGCTTGGAGAAACGACATTCGCGGTGGGGCCTGGATCGACGCGGCTTTCTGGCCGTGGCGGGGTGTTTGGGCCTGTGTGGACCGACGGCCATGGCGGATGAGGCGACGACAACACCGGCGCCCCTCGTCAGAGCCGATCGTATCGGTCCGGACGGCTTCTGTTTCGGGGTGGTGGCCGATGTGCACCATGCCGACAAGGACACCGCCGGCAAACGCCACTACCGAAGCGCCAGGAACAACCTGACCCGGGCGGTGGAGGACTTTAACCGCTGTGGCGTGGCGTTCGCGGTGCAGCTTGGCGATCTGATTGACGGTTCGGATCGCGCGGCGGTGGACGTGGACGAAATCCTGTCCGTTTTCGGGGGTCTGGATGCGCCGGTGGTGCACGTGCTGGGCAATCACGACTTCGGGGGCATCCGCCGGGCGAGCTTGATCAAACGGCTGGGGCTCAAGCGGGGCTATTACGATTTCGCCGCCGGCGCCGTGCATTTCATCGTGCTCGACAGTCTGGACGTGAGCGTCTGTGGCGGATGGGATGTCCGGAGCGATCA
>DSDH01000556.1 GCA_011055475.1 Phycisphaerales bacterium
CATCTACCGGACGGGCATGGCCCTGCTGGACAAGGACGAACCCTGGCGGGTCCTGCGGCGCGGCGAGGAATGGGTTCTCGGCCCGCGGGAGGACTACGAGCGGATCGGCGACGTCAGCGACGTGACGTTCGTGACCGGCGGCGTGGTCATGCCCGAAACGAACAAGCTCTACGTGTACTACGGCGCCGCCGACGACAAGGTGGCGGTGGCCATGGCCGACGTGGACCGCGTCCGAGAGTACATCATGGCCTGCCCGAAGGTCGGTTCCTGAACAGACCCGCCTCCCTGCCACAAGAACGACGCGCACGGCCAGGAACTGCCCGCGCGGGTGGGCTCAGGGGCGCTGTCGGTCGAGGTAGTAAAGACGGCCATCCTCGGCCCCGATGAGCAGGTCACGCACGCCGTCGCCGTTCCAGTCCACGGTGGTGGGGCTGGTGGTATGCCCGGCGAGCTTCCGATCGGCCAGCGGGCCCTCGTCGATGAGAATCACCTTGCCATCCCGCGTTCCGTGGTTCCGGAGGAGACTCACATTGGCCGAATTGACCAGCACGTCGAGCCGGCCGTCGCCGTCCCAGTCCACGATACACAGCTTGCGTCGGCCGCTGCCGCCCGCGGAGCGGGCATTCAGCCGCAGATCGCCCTGGCCGTCGCTGAAGATCCGCCGGCCGGGCAGGAGGACGAGCCCCTCCGCCCGGCGCTGTCGCCCAAACCACGCCAGATACCCCTCATGGTCGAGCATCACCAAGTCGTTGAGCCCATCATCGTCCCAATCCACCACGACCGGCGTGGTGCGCCATTGCGTGACCAGTTCGTTCGCCTCCGGGTCCCACCAGTTCCACGCGGGCTTGGGCGGCACAGCGGGCCAGTGCACCTGGATCGGCTCGGCCGGCGCCAGCCGCGGGTCCTGCCGCGTGCCGATGTTCCGGTACCACACGATTCTGCCCCAGATCGAGTTGACCACCAGGTCCAGCCGCCCGTCGTGATCCCAATCGGCCACGCTGAGCGTCGTGTAGCCCCACTTGGCCTCGCACGGCCCCTGGATCGAGCCGTTGGGCCCGGCCTGGATGCGGATCGTCTCGCCGCCCGCCCGGAGTCGAACGGGCGCGGCCCAGCGGGGCGGGTCGCCGCCGTCCAGGTTCTCAATAAGGCCGATGTAGCCGGCGGTATTCCCGCAGATGAGGTCCTCGTCGCCGTCGCCGTCCCAGTCCACGCTCACCGGCGTCACCAGCGCGCCGAACTTCACGTCCCGGGCCTCCTGCCGGAAGTACTGGGGCTTCAGGAACACCGGCAGGCCGCCCCGCACACGGCCGGTATGCTCGATCAAGGCCACGCGCCCGTCTTCATCGCCGCAGACCAGGTCGATATCCCCATCCTCATCCCAGTCGACGGCCGTGGGCGTGATCATCTGCAGGTCCATGACCAGCGGTCGGCCATCCTCGCAGGCCAGCCGTCGTCCGGGGGCATAACGCGGCCTGTTCCGCGTGCCCACGTTCTCGAAATAGGTGAAGCCGTCCAGGAACTCGCCGCACAGCAGGTCCAGATCGCCGTCGCCGTCGAAATCCGCCAGGTTCGGGGACGGCATGCCGTACACGTCCACTGCTTCGCCGCCGGCCTCGATACGCACGGGCGCCGCGTACGTGGGCTCGTCCGTCGTTCCCTCGTTGCGGGCCAGGTAAACATAGCCGTGCAGCGGTCCCCGCTGCCAGCGGCCCCGACTGTCGAACGCGTTATCCCAGCCGTAGTCGCCCCAATAGCCGATCCCGATGATTACGTCGAGTGCTCCATCGCCGTCGTAGTCCA
Organism: Phycisphaerales bacterium; assembly: GCA_011055475.1. GTDB lineage: Bacteria > Planctomycetota > Phycisphaerae > Sedimentisphaerales > Anaerohalosphaeraceae > DSDH01. The sequence goes on from DSDH01000556.1 coordinate 1,801, forward strand.
CATAGTGCCATTGGTTCGCCCGGGTCGATCCCGGGCCGGGGTTGATCTTTTCGACGGCGATCGTGCGGCTGTTGGAGAAGCCCTTGCCCAGGAAGTCCACCCACTCCGTGTCCGGCGTGAGCACGCGGGGCCGGTCATCCACGTAGGAGACGCGAGCGTTGCGCAGGGCCGGGCCCAATCGCACGGGCGGCTTGAACACCGGCATCTTGGCCTTGCCCCCGGGGTTCTCAAACAGGTACACCCCGTTGAACGGCACATCTGGGCAGGACACCACCAGGTCCAGGTCCCCATCCCCGTCCCAATCCATGGGCATCGGCCAGGCCCACAGCCCAACGCCCAGGTCCACCACCAGGCCGGGATGATTGTATTGAACCCGCTCCAGGGGCCGGGCGTGACCGCACGCGGTGGGCAGGAGTACCAAGAGTATCGCGCGGACCAGCGCCGGCCGTTGGGTCACGGGAGTGCTCCTTGCTCGGTCAGAATGCGTCGCACCTGCTGGCGTTCGGGGCTGCGGAACTTGTGAAACGGCTCGGCCATGAAGTCGTTGCAGATTCCCAGCAGCGACAGGGCACACTTGGTGGCCTTGATGAACCGGGAGGGGTACCGGCCGATCGTGTACAAGCGTTGAAGGTCGTTGATCCGCGCGGCGAGTTTCTCAGTGCGCTTTGGATCGCCGGCGACCGCCGCCTCGTAACACTCCACGAACAGCCGCGGAAACATGTTCGCCCCGCCGCAGACCCCGCCGTCACCGCCCCGCCGGACCGCCTCGACGAGCAAGTGTTCGGGCCCGATGAGGATCGACCAGTCCGGCCGTCGCTGGCGCAGGGTCAATAAGCTCGCGAAGTACTCCAGATCTCCCCCACTGTCCTTGATGCCGACGATCTTGTCGTGGTCCGCCAGGGTTCGCAAGGTCTCGATCTCGAACCACACCTTCGTGCAGCCCGGCATGTTGTAGAGAACCACGGGTAGCGGCAGTTGCGGCAGGATATCCTGAATGTACTCGGTCAGCTCGGCCTGGCCGGCGGGAAAGTAGTAGGGCGTGGACAGCACCACGGCCGAGGCGCCGGCCTCGGCGGCGGCCGCGGCCAGATTCACCGATTCGACAAAGGCCGTATCGGTCACGCCGACCAGCACGGGCGCCCGCCTGGCCGCCAGGTCACACACCCGCCGGATAAGCCGCCGCCGCAGGGCGTAGCTCAGGCTCGGCGCTTCGCCCGTGCTGCCCAGGATGAACACACCGTGCACCCCGCCATCCAGCACGTGCGCAACGAGCCGCTCGAGCCCCTCCTCATCCAGGGCATCGCGACCGGCCAGCGGCGTGACCAAGGGAGGAATGATACCCCGCAGCTTCATGACACCGCCCACCTGCACAAGAACTCGTGAACACGTCGGCACATCGTCCGGCCTGGCCCACGCGCATCTCCTATTATCGCGAGGTCGTCGCCGGCCTGCCGGCCCGCGAGGTTACTTGTCGAGAACGAGCAACTCGATTTTGCGGAAGTCGATCGGGTGGCTTTCGGACTGCACGCTGATGTAGCCTTCATTCAGCGAGACGTCATCGCCCTCGATAAGCTGCTGGGCGTCCGCATCGTTCGGATCGAGGACGGGCCGGTTATACTCCAGGACCACCTCGCCGTCGATGATGTGCCGGATGACTTGGCCGCCGCGCACCTCGACCTCGACGGTGACCCACTGATCGCCGTGATAGGTCTTCGAGCTGGACGAGATGCAGTGCTGCGTAACGAGCTTGCCGTCCATCACCACGTGCGTGCCGGGCGTGCACAGGTTGGCCGTCGTGCGCTCATTCGTGCCGTCGCCGCCGAGCAACTGCACCTCGATCGACACGGGAAAGTTCTGATCCCGGCCCATCGTCTTGGGGTCCTGGCCGTGCAGCATCAGGCCGCTGTTGCGATACGCCCATCCCGCCCCGCCGGGCACCTGCTCGCCCACGAAACGATACTCGGCCCGCAGGATGTAGCGGGAGAAGGGCTTCTCGTAAAACAGATGCCCGAACCGATCATTGAACCGTTCATAGCCGTCGTCGTACCGCACCTTCAGCAGACCGTCCTCCACGCGGAACGTCTGATGCGGGTCCTCGCCCAGCGCATAGCCCCGGATCTTCGGTGTCCAACCGGTCAGGTCCTTGCCGTTGAACAGGGCGATCCACGTGGGCCCTTTGTCCCTGGTCGATGTCGCAGCGCAACCCGTCAGCACCATGACCACCGCCGTAACCGCGACCCCTCCAAGAAGACCCGTTCGCAGGCGGTGTCGGGCGGCTTGTCGTGTATTCTGGCGTGCTTTGGCCATCATGGTCCTCCTTCGGTCGGACCTTTGCGCCCGCCCGGTTCGGCGTCGTCACTTCACCTCGGCGGCGAATCGGTAGCTGAGCAACGTATAAATCAGCTTGGCCGCCAGGAAATCGGGCGCATGGTTATCCTTCGTCGGACACAACTCGCAGACGTCGAAGCCGACGACCTGCCGCTTGGCCGTCACGGCCTGCAGCAGGCTCAGGACCTCATACCACCCCAGGCCACCCGGCTCCGGGGTACCCGTGGACGGCATGATCCCCGGATCAAACACATCCAGATCGATGGTGATATACACCCGGTCGCCGAGGCGGGCCAGGACGTCGTCGAAGCCGTCCCGTCGCCCGACCAGATCCCGGGCGTAGAACACATTCTCCGCCACGAGCGACGGCTTCTCCGAAACGTCCATGCTGCGGAGGCCCACCTGTACGATGGGCGACAGCTCCTTGGCCCGCGCCATCACGCAGGCGTGGTTGTATTTGCTGCCCAGGTATTCGCCGCGCAGGTCGGCGTGGGCGTCCAGTTGCAGGATCGTCACCTTCGGAATCCGCCGCGCCACGGTCCGTATGGCCCCGATCGCCACGGAGTGTTCACCCCCGATCACCACGGGAAACTTGCCGTCCTCCAGGTATCCGTCCACCCGCAAGGCCACCGCCTCGACCATCTCGCCGGGCGTCTCGGCCAAGTCAATGGCCGTATCGGTGCAGATCCCTGCCCGGTAGACCTCCGCACCCGTCTCGATATCGTAGAACTCCAGATTGGGCGAGGCCTCGAGGATTGCCTCGGGCCCCTCCGCGGCCCCGCGCACCCACGTGCTGGTCCCATCGTAAGGGACCGGAAGTATGACGATTCTGGACTCCTCGTAGTTGGAAAACTCTTCAGGGAGATAGCCGAATCTCATGTCCTGGTCCATCGTCTCGATCCTACCCTCTGCAAAGCGTGCCGAATGCTCATCGGGCCCCCCGGCCTCGAGCCGAAGGGTCGCCCTAGTCAAACAAGAAGACTGCCAATGCCACCGCGGTGGTCCACATCCCCTTGCGGCCTCGCCCCGTCTGCGTGATGCTGGTGGTGCGAATGATGAGGCCACTGGACCGATACACCTGCTCCTTTTCCGACCACGCCTTGTCCGGGTCCACCTCCAGACCCAGGGTCGTGCCCAGCATCCCGGCCGCGAGGTCTTCGGCCATGTCCGCGGCCTCGGGCTTGGTCATGCCATACTCGTGCACCTCGCTGAGATACCCCCATTTCTTCGGATTCTTCGGCACGGCCACGCCCACCGACGCGGCGATCTGCCGACCCGGCTCGTCGGTCTCCACCCGGGCCATCACGGAGAAGGACACCGCCCCGGGGACCAGACACGCCAGCCCCTCGGAACGGGGGATAACCCTGCAGCTCGGCGGCAAAATGGACGAAACCGACACAAGATTCTGCTGGGCCACGCCGGCCTGCCGCAGGGCATCCTCGAAGCTCTTGAGCTTGTACCTGTGATGGCCGATGCCTCGCGTCAGGAACATGCGTGTCGGTACCAAATTCATGGGCCCTGCTCCCGCAAATAGCCTGTGTCGCCGTTCATGCCCTTCCGTAACGGGCCGCCTTCTGGAGGAAAATTATAGAACCCCCTCCGTCGCGGGCAATGAAAAATCGGCCCGATTCGCTGCCACGGAATCTTTCGGATAAGGCTTCACGCCTCGTTGGGGGCACCTTGGGCGGACTCTCTGACCCGATAGTCGACCACGAGGGTGGTGATGTTGTCCGGCCCGCCCGCGGC
>DSDH01000329.1 GCA_011055475.1 Phycisphaerales bacterium
CGCCCGTGCTGGGCGGCGGCTTCCTGCTCGGGGCCTTCTTCATGGCGACCGACCCGATCAGCAGCCCGCGAACCGAGGTCGGCCGCGTGATCTACGGGATCATCATCGGCACCGGCACGACGGTCATTCGTAACTTCAGCATTTTCAACGGCGGGCTGATGTTCTCCATCCTGCTGGGCAACATGTTCGCCCCGCTGATCGATTACACGGTGAAGGCATGGGCCGCGGCAGCCAAGGCAAAGTCAAGTGGCAACGCGTCCGAGCCGGACAACCAGGAGAGTCCGGCATGAAGGAACGACTCTTCTTTCCACCGGTATACATGTTCATCGTCACCACCGTGTACGGTGGGGTGCTGATTGGCCTGGGCACTTGGGCCAACCCGCGCATTGAGGCCAACCGGCAGTTCGCCTTCGAGCGGGCCGTCCTGGCCTCACACGGCCTGGACCAGGGCTCGACGGCGCAACTCCACCAGCGGTTCCTGGATCGGTTCAAGGAGGTCGAACAGACGGGCTTCGGCACGGTGTACGTCCTTCAGGAGGATGGGCAAACCACCGGCTATGCCGTGCCCTTCGAGGGGCGGGGCTTCTGGGCGCCGATCCGCGGGGTCATCGGCTTTGAGCCGGACCGGCGGACCGTCACGGGGTTGGGCTTCTACGAACAGAGCGAAACGCCCGGCCTGGGGGCGGAAATCGTCAAACCCTACTTCCGGAATGCCTTTGACGGCAAGGTCATCCAATCCAACGGCCGGCCACTACGTCTGGTGCCCGCCGGTCAATCGACGGCCGACAACGAGGTCCACGCCATCACCGGCGCCACGCAGACCTCCACGCGGCTGGAAGACATCCTGAACGACGCAATCCGCCGCTGGCAGGCCCAGGACGCACCGGAGACCGCGCCATGAACGGCACGTCCAAGACAAGCCGCGCGATCCTGCTGGACGGCCTGTGGCACGATAACCCCGTTTTTCGCCAGATCCTGGGCATCTGCAGCACGCTGGCGGTCACGAACCAGGTGCTCAACACCACCGTCATGTGCGTCTCGCTGACGCTGGTGACCGCCGCCAGTTGCCTGACGGTCTCGCTGCTGCGGCACTGGACGCCCCGCAACATCCGCATGATGGTCCAGACGCTGATCATCGCGTCCTACGTGATCGTCGTGGACATCCTGCTCAAGGCGTACTGGCCCGAGATGAGCCGAAATCTGGGCCCCTATGTGGGCCTCATCATCACCAACTGCATCATCATGGGCCGGTGCGAGGCCTTCGCCGGCTCCAACCGCCCCCTGCCGTCGCTGCTGGACGGCTTGGCGTGCGGACTGGGCTATTCGCTGGTGCTGCTGGTGATCGCCGTTCCGCGCGAACTCATGGGTATGGGCACGATTCTGGGCTATCCCGTGCCCTACTTCGTCGATATCTGGGACCCCTGGGTCATCATGGTCATGCCGCCGGGGGCGTTTTTCACGCTGGCGTGCGTGATCTGGCTGGCCCGTGGGCTGCAAGCGCGAAAGGAATCGACATGAGCCTGTCGCAGGAGCTGCAGACGGCCCTGGTGGTGTGCTTTTCGGCGGTGTTCACGCAGAACATCCTGCTGACGCTGTTTTTGGGGATGTGTCCGTTCACCTCGGTCTCGCGCGAGGTTCGCACCGCGTTGGGTCTGGGCGGAGCCGTCGTGTTTGTAATGACCTGCACGGTCGTCCTGAACTGGATGGCATACCATTGGCTCCTGGTGAAGCTGGACCTGGAGTTCTTCCGCTTCGTGCTGTTCATCGTCATCATCGCCGCGTTCGTGCAGTTCGTGGAGATGGTGATCGACCGCTACTCGCCCCGGCTCTACCAAAACCTGGGTATCTTCCTGCCGTTGATCACGGTGAACTGCGCGATCCTGGGGGCGTCGCTGTTCATGGTGATCCGCGACTACACGCTGCTGGTGAGCCTGGGGTGGGGCTTCGGCGCGGGGGTCGGCTGGCTGCTGGCGATCCTGGCGATGGCCGGCATCCGCCAGCGGCTCGACGAATCGCGGGTCCCCGTGGGCCTGCGCGGACCGGGGATCACCCTGATTATCGCGGGCCTGATGGCCCTGGCGTTCATCGGATTCTCGGGGGTGCTGGGCTGATGGCGCAGGCGGTCTTGGCGGTGTTGGCGATCAGCGGCGTGGCGGCGATGCTCGCCTTGATACTGGTCGTCGCCGAGCGCTTCATCGCGCGGTATGGCTCCTGCACGATCGACATCAATCAGGGCACGCGGCAGATCACCATCGAGGGCGGCAAATCGCTGCTGAACGTGCTCACCGAGGAGAAGCTGTTCATCCCCAGCGCCTGTGGCGGACGCGGTACGTGCGGCTACTGTAAGGTGACCATCCGCGAGGGCGGCGGTCCCATCCTGCCGACCGAAACGCCCTTCCTGACGGCCGACGAGCAAGAACAAGGCCTGCGGCTCTCCTGCCAGGTCAAGGTTCGCAACGACTTGGTGATCAAGATCCCCGAGGAGCTGCTCAGCGTCCGCGAATACACCGCCGTATGTGAAAAGATCGAAGACCTGACCTATGACATGAAGCGATTCATCCTGCGATTGCAGGAGCCGGACCGCATCGACTACGTGCCCGGTCAATACGTGCAGTTGTTGTGCCCGCCCTATCCCGGCAGCGACGAGGAGGTGTACCGGGCGTACTCGATCGCCTCGGACCCGGCCGAGACGGGGCGGGTCGATCTGATCATCCGTCGCGTGCCCAACGGCATCTGCACCACGTGGTGCTTTGAGCATCTCCAGGAGGGCCAGACCGTTCGGATCAATGGGCCCTATGGGGAGTTCCGCCTGAGCGACAACCCCGCGCCCGCCCTGTTTATCGCGGGCGGTTCGGGCATGGCTCCCTTCGTGTCGATCCTGCACCAAATGGAGCACGCCCATGATACGCGGTCGGTGCGTTACTTCTACGGCGGCAATCAGGTGCGCGACCTGTGTCTGCTGGATGAGATGAAGCGATTCGAGGAACACCTGGAGGACTTCACCTTTGTCCCCGTGGTCGCCGAACCGGGGCCGGAGGAGTCCTGGGACGGGCGCCGCGGTCTGGTGACCGAGGCCGTGAGCGAAGAGTTCGACAACCTGGCCGATTACGAGGCATACTTATGCGGCAGCCCCGGCATGATCGATGCCGCGATCAAGGTCCTCAAATCGCTGGGTATCGACAAGGCCCGTGTTTACTACGACAAATTCGCCTGATCGAGGAGGCGGCTTGATGAAGCAATCGCCCGACATGGCACGGCTCGAACAGGTCCTGCGAAGCGGCCGGATCGTCCGGGGCGGGTTCCTGGGCACGGATCGGCGCCCCCTTGCCGAGATCATCGAGGCCGATCGCGCCGCGGTGACCCGACGTGGGCTGACGTGCGAGCGGATCGCCGGGCGGATGGCCGAGCTGACCGCCGCCGCCATGGGCCGCCTCGGCACCTGGGTGGACGCCGGCGGCGGGTTGCAGGTTCGCGCCGAGGAGCATAAGGGCCTGATTGTCTGCCCGTGGCCGCACCCGGCGCGGTGCCGCAAGCGGATCACCACGGCCCGCCGCTCCGAGACCGGCCAAGCGCTGCAATGGACCGATTTATCTATCCACCTGATCGGGAAGCACGCATTCTTCCAGGGACGGGAATCGGCCTTTCGGATGGAGCCGGATGCCCTGATCGACTTTCTCGGCCTTACGGGCGAGGCGACCGCGGAGGACGCTGGTATTTGGCCTACGCCCAAAAGGTAGAGCGTACGACCAGCCCAGAATGCGTGATTTCGAGGCGTTGCGCGGCTCCACAAGCCAAAAAGTGAACAACGCCGGCCTTGCAAAATGCGCCGCGGACGCTATCCTTGCGGCCATGAAGCGGGATGTGACCAGGCAAATCGAGACCTTGCGGGAAGAGATCCGGCGGCACGACTATCTGTATTACGTCAAGAACGCCCCCCAGATCTCCGACCGGGAGTATGATCGGCTCTTCGAGCGGTTGCGGGCGCTCGAGGCCGAGCACCCCGAGCTGATTACGCCGGATTCGCCCACGCAGCGGGTCTCGGAACAGCCGATCGAGGCCTTTGAGAGCGTCCGCCATGCCGTACCCATGCTCAGCATCGACAACACGTACAGCGAGGAGGAGTTGCGGGCCTTCGACCAGCGTGTGGCCAAAGGCCTTGGCACGGATGACTACAGCTACGTCGTGGAGCTGAAAATCGACGGTCTGGCCGTCAGCCTGCGGTATGAAAACGCCCTGCTCGCCCTGGCGGCCACGCGCGGCAACGGCACCACGGGCGACAACGTTACCGAGAACGTGCGCACGATCCGGGCCGTGCCGCTGCGATTGCTGGGCCGCGATGTGCCCGACGTGCTCGAGGTGCGGGGTGAGATCTACATGCCCTTGGCTGCGTTCGTCGAGTTGAATCGTCGCCGCGAGGAACAGGACCAGCCAGCGTTCGCCAATCCCCGCAACGCGGCGGCCGGCTCGCTCAAGTTGCTCGATGCGCGGATCACCGCCGAGCGCAAGCTGGCCTTCTTCGCATATGGGCTCGGCGAGGTCAGCCGACCCCTGGCCGAGGGCCACTTTGACAGCCTGCAAGTCCTGACCGAGTACGGCCTGCCCGTCAACCCGCACGTCCAGCGGGCCGGGGACATCAACGAGGTCATCGAGGCCTGTCGCTCCTGGCAGGATCGCCGCGGCACATTGGATTACGCCGTGGATGGCCTGGTCGTCAAGGTCGACCGGTATCATCATCAGCGGCGGCTCGGCAGCACCGGGCGGGCGCCGCGATGGTGCATCGCCTACAAGTTCGCCGCCGAGCAGGCCCAGACACGACTGGTGAGCATCGACGTTCAGGTGGGCAAGACCGGCACACTCACGCCCGTGGCGAACCTTGAGCCCGTGCATTTGGCCGGGACGACGGTCAAACGGGCCTCGTTGCACAATTTTGACGAGATCGAACGCCTGGATGTGCGGCCGGGCGACACGGTCGTGATCGAGAAGGCCGGCGAGATCATCCCGCAGGTAATCGCGGTCTTGCACGACCTGCGGCCGAAGGGCCTGGAGCCTTTTTCCCCACCGGAGCGGTGCCCGGCCTGCAATGGTCCGGTCCGCAAAGACCCCGACGGCGTGGCCGTCCGCTGCGTCAACGCCGCATGCCCGGCCCAGCGGCTGGAACGGCTCAAGTACTTCGTCGGGCGCGGACAGATGGACATTGAGGGCTTGGGTCCGGCCCTGCTGGAGCAGTTGGTCGCCGGCGGGCACGTGGAGGACTTCGCCGATCTGTACCGCCTGGACGCCGAAACGCTCGCCTCGCTGGAGCGGATGGGGTCCAAGAGCGCGGCCAACGTGTTGGAGAGCATCGAGAAGAGCAAAACCCAGCCGCTCTGGCGGCTGATCGCGGCCTTGGGCATCCGTCACGTGGGCGCCCAATCGGCTCAGATCCTGGCCGGGCACTTCGGCTCGATCGAGGCCCTGATGAAGGCTTCGCCCGAGGAGCTTGAGGCCATCGACCAGATCGGGCCGGTGATGGCCCGGAGCATCCACGACTACTTCCAGAACGCACGAAACGTCGAGGTTATCCGGCGGATACTCGATGCGGGCGTGGCGCCGGCTGCGCCCGAACGCACGGCCGCCGCCTCCCGCCCGCTGGAGGGCAAGACCTTCGTCGTGACGGGCACGCTCGATTACGGTACCCGCCAGGAGGTCGAGCAGACCATCCGCGAACACGGCGGGCACGTGTCATCCAGTGTCAGCCGCAAGACCGATTACCTCCTGGCCGGGGCCGAGCCCGGCAGCAAGCTGGCCCGCGCCCGCGAGCTTGGGGTGCGGATCATCGACGAGAAAGAGTTTCGCAAGCTGATC
>DSDH01000530.1 GCA_011055475.1 Phycisphaerales bacterium
GATCAGGGTGAATCCGCGGTCTCGGTGCGTCCGGCTCATCGTCTGCCCCCTCCCAGCGGCACGCGCTGTCCCGTAATGCCGCCTCGAGTACCGCCTCCGGTTGTCCCGCTGCTGCCTCGACTACCGCCCGTACCCGTTCCGGCACCACCCCCAGGCCGTGCCCCGCCCCGGCCACCGGTACTGTCACCACCGGGGCGCACTCCGCCGGCCCCGCCACCCGGCCGCGCCCCACCGGCACCGCCGCCGGGTCTGCCGCCGCCGGGCATCCCACTGCCCGGCGTGCCACCGCCCGGGCCACCGCCGCCGGGTCTGCCGCCACCACCGGGCATGCCGCCACCTCCGGGCATGCCGCCGCCACTGGGCATGCCGCCACCGGAAGGCGTCGTCTGACCGGCCTGATCCTGCGTGGCCTCCAACTCTTCCTCGCCGCCCTCCTCTTGCGACTGCTCCTCCTGCGTCGCCGAGGCCCCCATCAAAATCGTCATCGCCGAGATCTGCTGCGGGTGCGACTCGGGACCCCACGAAATGACCATGGTCACGTTGTACGAGCCGGTGTAAGACCCCGCTTCCACGGCCACTTGCCACCGGTACTCTCCCAAGGGGCTGTCCTGCCCTCCCAGCGTCCCCTCGAAACGCCCCATCTGGAGGAACTCATCCACCCCCACGTAATCGATCATCGTCAACTGGCGATCCAACACGTCCCACGCCATCTCCTCCTGCTGATTGTCGTGGATCCGCTTGACGTTGCGCACGCTCAGCGTGCAGATCGTCACCACGCCCAGGCTCAACAACGTCGAGGCCGTCACCATCTCGATCAGGCTGAACCCCCTCGCCTTGTGCCCGTTGATCCGACTCATCCGGCTCGCCCCGTCGCATCCAGATCAATCACGTCCAGCGGCACCTCCTCCACGCCGCCCCGCTGCACCTTGGCCTTGCCCGTGGCCCCCAGAATGCTCACGCTGTACTGGTGCACCCCATCGCCGATCTGGATGACCGCCGTATCCGCCGTCCCGTCCGGCCGAAAGACGACCACCGAACGCGTTTCATCCGACGACACCGACTCGCCGCCCGCCGGCATGATGACGATCTTCTCAAACGTATAGCGCTCCTCCATCTGACAGGGCCGAACGTATGGATTGCTCACGATCGTCTCCGCGCCGTCGTCCGACAGCCGGGCGACCACCATGAAACTCCGGGTCTCCTCAAGCAACACCAGTTGGCACGGTTGATTCGTCTCCACCGCGTACAGCCGCGCGTACTTGGCCGCCAGCCGCAGTTGCCGCGCGTACCGCTCCAATTGCAGCCGCTGGTATCGGCGCACCGATGTCGGCAACGCCCCGCCGATCAACAACACGGCGATCAGCGCCACCACCAGCAGCTCGATCAGCGTAAAGCCGCGTTCGGCCCGGCGTGGCCGTCGCCTATTCATCGTTGTAGATGTCCGCGTCCTCACCGGTGTCGCTTTCATCTTCGATGCCGTTGCGGCCGAACGACGCCAAGTCGAAGCTGCCCGGGTTGCGCTGTCCGTCCGCCACGTACACAAACGGCCGATCCCACGGGTCGAGCAACTGATTCGGCTTCAGGTAGGGACCGTCCCATTTCCCTTCCAGGCCCTGCGGCATCACCAGCAACGCCTCCAGCCCCTCCGTGTCCGTCGGAAACCGTCCGCAGTCCACCTGAAACTCGATCAACGCCGACTCGACGATCTTCAGCTTGGCCTGTGCGATGCTGTGCTTGGCCTTGCCGAATCGCTTGACGATGTTCGGCACCACCAGGGTACCCAGCAGCGCCAGGATCATCGCCACGATCACCAGCTCGATCAGCGTGAATCCCCGACGTTTTCTTCTTCTGCGATCGCGCATGTCCTCGACCCTTTCATGCCCTGACGTGGTCATTGCCCCACGCCGCCTTGTCCAACCCATCAAAGAAGCGATCCCCCATCAGGGACGCCGCCTCTCCATTTTCATTTTTGATTTTTGATTTTTGATTTTTGATATATGGATCCTACATCCCGATTCCACCCAGATCCATCGACATGATCGGCAGCAGCGTCGCCACCACGATGAACCCGATCACCAGCGCCAGCGACATAATCATCAGCGCCGGGAAAATCGCCATGAATCGTGTGATCGCTGTGTCGGCCTCCTCGTCGAACGTGTCCGCCGCGCTGAGCAGCAACTCGTCGATCGTCCCGGTCTGCTCGCCTATATTTACAATCTGCACCAGCAGCGGTGGAAACAGGCCCGACGCCGCCAGCGGACCGGCCACCGGCTCACCCGTCTTGACCTTCTCCGCTACCGCGTCCACCTGCCGCCCCAGAAGCTCGTTGCCCAGCGTGTCCCGAACCACCCCCAGGGCCGGCAGAATATTGTTCCCGCTCTTGGCCAACGCCCCCAGCGTCCGCGCGAAACGCCCCACCGCGATCGCCCGCAACACCGACCCCATCACCGGAACCTTCAGGAGAAACGTATCCCACTTCAGCCGACCGGACGGACTTCGCTTCCACCGGGCGAACGCGATCCCCCCCACCACGGCGCCCGCCGCCAACAGCCACCCGAACCCGATCAGGAAATTGCTCACGCCCAACAAGAACCGCGTCGGCCACGGCATGAGCGTCACCGACCCGCCCAGCGTGTCAATCATCCGCGGAAATACCTCGACGAGCATGACGATCACCGACACCACCCCCACGATCAGCACCAGCGCCGGGTAGACCATCGCGTTTTTCATGTTCGTCCGCGTCTTTTGCTCGCGAATCAGCAGACGGGACAACTGCGTCATCGTCTCCGGCAGGATCCCTCCCGTCTCGCCCACCTGCACCATGGATGTGTAGAGCTTGCTGAAGATCCGCGGCCGTTCGGCCATCGCGTCCGACAGCGATTGCCCCGCCCGCACGGCCTCGCCCAGGTCCAGCAGCAGTTGACGCATCACCGGCTTGTGCTGTTGCTCGGCAATGATGTGAATCGCATCCAACACCGGCAGGCCCGCCCGCAACGCCGTACTCAACTGCCCCGTCATCGCCACCACGTCCTTCGACGTGATCCGGCCGGACCCCAGGCTCCACCGCCGGGGCGGCGCCGCAATCGCTCCGACCTGCTCCTTGGGCCGGGCCGCCGCACGCGCTGCGCCCGAACGCTCCATCAGCTCACTGACAAAGTGCCCCCGCGCCGCCAGGTCCACCACCGCCTTGCGACGGTCCACCGCCTCAATCACGCCGCTGACCGCCCGGCCCGACTGATCGACACCCTTGTACGCAAACTCCGCCATGCACGCATCCGTTTACAGGCCCGTCACGCTGCCAGACCCATCGTTCCACCGACTCTTGGGCCGCTACCACAGAAACGCACCTCCACCGGTCAGTCCCGCCAACGCGGCAGTCCAGGCCATTGGGGCACTGTGAGTTTCGGGCCTCTAAATCTGTTTAGGATTTCTTCCCCTGCGATCGAATCGCGCATCCGGGCCGCCGTGCCCCCGCGATCCAACCGGCACGGCGGCGCCTCGCCAAGGCCCTAGTCCTCTTCCGTACCCTGGGTGACCCGGAGCACTTCCTCGGCCGTGGTGACCCCCGCCAGGATCTTCTCAATCCCATCGTGCCGCATCGAGACGTGCTCATCCGGCGCCGCCCGGAGAATGTCCTCCGTCGTCGGCCGCGAGGCAATGAGCTTGCGCATCGCGTCCGTCACGCGGAGCAACTCAAAAATGCCGATCCGCCCGCGCATCCCGGTCCCGTTGCACTCCTCGCAGCCCGTCCCGTGCCACAGCTCCGCGTCCGGATCGATCCGTATCGAGTTGGTCAGGCTCTCCAGCAGCGTCGCCGGCGGTTTATACCGCGTCTTGCACGCCGGACAGATCTGCCGCACCAGCCGCTGAGCCAGCACGCCTTCCAGGCTGCTGGCCAGCAGAAACGGCTCGACCCCCATGTCGATCAATCGCGTCACCGCACCCGCCGCGTTGTTCGTGTGCAGCGTGCTGAACACCAGGTGCCCCGTCAACGCGGCCCGGATCGCAATGTCCGCCGTCTCCTTGTCGCGGATCTCACCGACCATGATGATGTCCGGGTCCTGCCGCAGGATGTGCCGAAGCCCACGGCCGAACGTCAACCCCCGACGCACGTTGACCGGCATCTGAATGATCCCGTCCAACTGGTACTCCACCGGGTCCTCGATCGTAATGATCTTCTGGCTCGGATCGTAAATCTTGTTCAGCGAGGCGTACAGCGTCGTCGTCTTGCCGCTGCCCGTCGGCCCGGTCACCAGCACGATCCCGTGGGCCCGCGTCAGGCAGTGCATGTACCCGGTCAACGTCTGCTGCGGCATGCCCAGCTCTTCCAGCTCGATCAACGCCGCCGTGCGGTCCAGGATACGCATCACCACCGACTCGCCGAACACCGTCGGCACCGTCGAGACACGCAGGTCGATCTTCCGCCCCCCCGCCGTGAACTCGATGTGCCCGTCCTGCGGCACGAACCGCTCGGCGATGTCCATCCCCGCCATGATCTTCACGCGCGAGATGATCGCCGCCTGAAGGCGCTTCGGCGAGGTCGATTTCTCCACCAGCAGCCCGTCGATGCGGTACTTGATCGTCACGTGCTTCTCGAACGGCTCGATGTGCACGTCGCTGGCCCGTGACTCAACCGCCTCGAGAAGGATCAGGTTCACCAGGTTGATCAACGACGGCTCGCGGGCCAGCTCGTGCAGCTTGGCCGTGCTCACGTCCCCGCTGTCCAACAGCTCATCCTGCAGGGACTCGGCGCTGGGCCGCTCATCCGGCGCCAGGTCCTCCAGCATCCGCGCCACGTTGCTGCCGTAGTACTGCTGCACCGCCCGCTCAAGCTCCGAGGGGCTGCCATAGCACCGCCGGATCGACAGCCCCGTCACCACCCGCACCTCCTCGAGCGCCTCGGTGGCGAACGGATCGCTCATCGCCACCGTCAATCGCCCGTTCTGCCGGCTCAGCGGCAGGATGTTATACTTGCTGGCCAGCTCCGCCGGCACCAGGCTCAGCACGTCCGGCGTGATGTGCAGCTTGTCGAGGTTCACCCGTTCGATGCCGGCCTGGGCGGCGAGGGTTTCGATGAGATGGCGGGGCTTGACGCGGCCCATATCGACCAAAATCTCACCGAGCCGGCCGCCACGCTCCTTCTGCCGGGTCAGGGCCTGCTCCAGGATAGCCGGGTCGATGAAGGACCGCTCCAGGAGCATCTGGCCGAGCTTCTTGCGTTGCGTTTGTACCTGCGTCTGTTCCACGTGCGTCCCTTGCCCGGGGGCGAGCGCCCCACATCGAAACAGCTATCAATATGCGAAAAAAAGACTTACGTCAATACTGCCAAAGGCGGTTTGGCGATGCGTCCGACGTAGAGGTGTCTGACAATGAGACGCATGGCCAAGCCTTTCTGTAACGTAAAAACGCCGTTTTTGGGGGTCATTTGAGCATGAAAAATGCTGCGGACGACCCGTTTTAGTAGTGGCGCGAGGGGGCGAATGGTAACAACAGCGTTGAAAACGAGGGGGCGGGATTCCATGACGGCGGGATGGAGACGGAGGATGAGAATATGGGAAAGTGTTAGTATGTGAATATGGGCAATATTGGCGGCTTTTCAACGTGAAAACCGGATATTCCCCGGCGGATAGTATGCAGCCAAGAGGGGCCGCCATCGTGCGCAACCGATACGCGGCGCGCACCAAAAGCGCCAAAACGATACGCCACGAGCGCATGGACGAGGCGTTAAAATCGGAAGATAGGGAAGATGGGGAAAGAATGAGAAGGCAGAAGATAGAATACAGAATATAGAAGACAGAATACAGGAGATAGAATATAGAAGGATTGAGGGTAAATC
>DSDH01000501.1 GCA_011055475.1 Phycisphaerales bacterium
CAGACGGCCACGGCCGTGTTCCGCTCACTGGACGAGGCCTTGGCACACCTGCCGTCCGCATGGGAACGCGAGGACGATGGGCAAGGCCCCGATTAATTCGCCCGGCCCCATTGTCTGCCGGGTCTGTTACGAGCCCGCCCGGACCCTCGCTACACCCGCCGCCTTGACCGCGTGCATCGGCAGAGAGCCCGACTCAATCGTCCTGGGCGGGCACGCCGCATCCAAATGGATGGGCGGCTGGAGTCTTTGGACCCCGCAGCCCCGACACGTGCTTGAGTGTTCCCCGGACCACCCCGACCCCTTGGGCGCCCTGAACCAGGAACTGGCCCGCTATCGCCTGGAGGCGCGGGACACGCCGAGCGGTTGCTCCTTCTGTGGCGGCTGGCTCGGATTCTTCAGTTACGACCTGGGTGATGCGCTCGAGCCGGTTGGCTCTCGGGCCCGGCGAGATTTGGATTGCCCGTGGATTCGGCTGGCCTTTTGCGATCGCTGGATCGCCTGGGATCATCGCAGCGACGCCGTCTGGCTGGGCGCCCTGCAGATGGACGATGACCCGACACCCGTCGCGGTCAAGCTGGCCGAGATGCGGACCCTGTTGGACCAAGCCGAACGCACGACCATCGCGGCCGTGCCCGCGATCGCCATCGACCAGGTCCGCCTCGACCATGTGCCCTGCAACATGTCGCGGACGCAATACGTCCGAGCCGTCACCAATATCCGTCGAAGCGTCCACGATGGCGACGTGTACCAGGTCAATCTGTCGCAGCGGTTCACGTGCGCCTGCCCGGCGGCCCCGGCGGACCTCCTGCGATGGCAGAACCAATACAACCCCAGCCCCTACGCGGCACTGGTGCAGACGCGTCGGTTTGCGGTCGTCAGCGCCTCGCCGGAGCTGTTCCTGGCCGTGTCCGGTGGGCGAATCATCACCCGGCCGATCAAGGGCACCCGCCGGCGGCGGCTTGGCGGTCCTGGCGCCGATGCGCACAACCGTCGCACCTGGAAGGAGTTATGGGCCAGCGAGAAGGATCGGGCCGAACTAACCATGATCGTCGATCTTGAACGCAACGACTTGGCCCGCGTGTGCGTGCCCGGCACGCGGACCGTGGTCCAGCGTCGCGTCATCGAGGAATACGCCACCGTCTACCACGGGGTGGCCACGATCGCCGGGCAGCTCGCCCGGCCCCACGGCCCCGGCTGGCTGGAGGATATCCTGCGGGCCACCTTCCCGGGCGGGTCGATCACCGGGGCGCCGAAGATCCGGGCCCGTCAGATCATCGGCCAATTGGAGCCCACCTGCCGCGGTGTGTATACCGGCGCGATCGGCTGGATTGGCCTGGACGATACCCTTGAGCTGAACGTCGCCATCCGCACGCTGTTCATCCAGGGCGGCGTCGCCTATATCCAGACGGGGGGCGGCATTATCGCCGATTCGGACCCCGACGAGGAATACGAGGAGGCCCTCACCAAGGCCCGGGCCCTCGTGGCCGGTGTGGAGGCGATTTGCCGCGTTGCCGAGCGGCCAGGCCGCCCTTGGGCCGCCCTCGGATCGCAGGTGCCGGCCGGGCAGCGCAAAGAAAGAGGCCACGGACGTCCTTGCCCGTGACCCATTTCGTCGCATTGTTCTGTTGTTCTTCTGTGTTGCCTTGCGTTTCTTGAGCCCTGTTCCGTCTACCTCACCGGCTCAGGCGGGGGCCGCTCCAATACGACGAGAGTGTCCAGCCCAGTCCGTTTCGGCCTCGTGGGCCCGCGCCTTTCGGCGTTGCACGTGCTCATCCCTGCGCACGCCGGACTGAGCCTGACCAACAGGATCCATCCCA
Organism: Phycisphaerales bacterium; assembly: GCA_011055475.1. Lineage (GTDB taxonomy): Bacteria > Planctomycetota > Phycisphaerae > Sedimentisphaerales > Anaerohalosphaeraceae > DSDH01. Next base: position 1,818 of record DSDH01000501.1, read on the forward strand.
ACCATACGACCAACATCCATGTCCACATTCAGGTTACCCCCACATGGTCCGCCGCCACATCGGCGACGTGATGGAAGAATCTTGAATTTCGCCAACGCCAAACCCGCCCCGGCATGTCACCCCAGCACGTGGTGACGCCATACACAGCCACCTGGTCCCCTTCATTATAGGACACAGAAATCGCCCCCTTGGCAGCGTGGCGTGGCGGTGACGAGGCCAACCTTACGATGCGAAACATTATCGGAAGCAGAAAAAAAATTGTCGGGCCGCGAAAAAAGCAAGGTTCCGTCGGCCATCGTGGGGTCACGCGACTTCCCATCAAGTGCTACAGCTTGCGGTCGAGCTTGCGATAGCCGATGGCCTCGGCGATATGCGCCGCGCCGATGCCGGCGTCGCCTTCCAGGTCCGCGATGGTCCGCGCGACCTTGAGAATCTTGTCATGGGCCCGGGCGCTGAGCCCGAACTCGGCCATCGCGCTGCGCAAGAGTTGCTCGCCCGCCGCGTCCAGCGGGCAAAACTGCTCCACCTGCCGATGCGTCATTGTCGCGTTCGTCACGATCCGTCCATCCTGCCGTTCCGGGGCGAAGCGCTCCTGCTGTACCACCCGTGCCGCACACACGCGGCGCCGGATCGCTTCGCTCGTTTCCTGATCGCCACGGCCCCGCAACTTGCGGAACGCCACCGGCGGCACGTCGATGTGCAGGTCGATGCGATCCAGCAGCGGCCCGGACACCTTGCCCAGGTACCGCTCGATCTGGCCCGGCGAGCAGCGACACTTGCGGTCGCGCATGCCGAAGTATCCGCAGGGGCACGGGTTCATCGCCGCCACCAGGATGAACCGCGCGGGAAACGTGATCGTGCCGCGGGCCCGCGCGACCGTGACCGTGCCCTCCTCCAGCGGCTGGCGGATCATCTCCAGGACGTGCCGGGGGAACTCGGCAAATTCATCCAGAAACAGAATCCCGTGATGCGCCAGGCTCAGCTCACCCGGCCGCGGCATCGTGCCGCCGCCCACCAGCGCCGGGCCGCTGGCCGTATGATGGGGCGCCCGCACCGGTCGTGTGGCGATCAGCGCCGTCGAATGCGGCAGGAGCCCCACCGCCGAATAGATCCGCGTCGTCTCCAGCGACTCCGCCAGCGCGAGCGGCGGCAGGATCGTCGCCAGCCGCTGGGCGAGCATCGTCTTGCCCGCACCAGGCGGGCCGATCATCATCACGTTGTGCCCGCCGGCCGCGGCGATCGTCAGGGCCCGCTTGGCCGTCTCCTGGCCCTTGACCTCGGCGAAGTCGCAATCGTATCGCGAGGCCCGGCTGAACACCGCGTTCAGATCCACCGAGGTTGCCTCCAACGGCAGCGCATCGCTGAGGAACCCGACCGCCTGGCTGAGCGATCCGACGCCGAACACCTCAATGCCGTTCACGACCGCCGCCTCCTCGGCGTTTTCCAACGGCACGATCAGACGGCCGAACCCCGCCGCGGCGGCCGTCAAAGCCATCGACAGCACCCCCTGCACCGGTCGCACGCGGCCGTCCAGGGCCAGCTCGCCGACGATCACGCAGTCCCGCAGGCCATCCGGCAAGAGGTTCCCCGTCGCCGCCAGCATGCCCAGCGCGATCGGCAGGTCGAAGGCCGGCCCGACCTTGCGCACATCCGCCGGCGCCAGGTTCACCAGCGACCGCGTATCGGGGTAGGTAAACCCGCTGTTCGTGATGGCGCTGCGAACCCGCTCGGTGCTTTCCTTGACGGCTGGATCGGGAAGCCCCACCACCATCTGCTTTTCAAAGCCGCCCCGGGCCACGTCCACCTCCACCTCGCAGACGGTGCCCTCGATGCCTTCCAGTGTCACACTGTGCAATTTTGCCAACATGGCCGCCCTCTCGCCTGACGGGTCCGGAAGGTGTCATTATCGCTCAACCACCAGGATTCAGCAACCCCCTTTTCAACGGTAACGGACATCGTAACACACCAAAACAGAGGTGCGGAAAAATACATTATCGGCCCGTGGATAACCTGTGAAACGCGCCGTGAGATCCGTCGGCACCGGCCGTCCGGCTTGGGGATGGAACATGCCTGGCGAGGGTATCCCACAAAACGGGCGAGCCTCGCACAAGACAGATGACAGGTTATCCACAAGCCCTGCCGGGGGAAATTCGCCGTAACGTGTTATACGAACTGAACTTACAGAAATACGGTGATGCATCTTTAACAACGTCACAGCCTATATGACCATGAGTACTACAGTGATTCTATATTCTTGTATTTTAACCCTCAGAGGCGGCCCCCCGGCCCCCGCAAAAACCCCCTTCCGGCGACCAAAAAACACTTTCCAACCACGCCCGGACAAGGTACAGTACCGTGTCTGGCGAATCGTCCCGGAAGACGGTTTCGGCAACACGGAAAAGGACGCAGTCAAACCGAGGTTTCCATGAAGGTCAAATTCAACCGATCGGCCCTGCAGGAGGCGTTGAACCTGGTCACGAGCATCACCCCGGCGCGCACGCCGAAGGACATCCTTAAGTGCGTCCGGGTCACGGCGTCTGGAGACACCGTGCGTCTGTGTGCGACGGACCTGGAGGTGGGAATTCACTATCGCGTTGCCCAAGTGGAAGTCGAACGGGATGGTGACATTGTCGCGCCGGCGGACAAGCTGGCGGCGATCGTCCGCGAAAGCATCGACGACGTTATCGAAATCGAAGTCACCGAGACGACGATCCACATCCGGGGCAGCGACAGCCACTTCGCGATCTATGCCCACGATGTGTCGCAGTATCCGCAGGTGCCCGATTTCGAGGGCGCAGCCGACGTGGAGCTGACGCTGGGCGCCCTGCAGGAGGCGATCGACCTGTGCCTGTTCGCCGCGGCCCGCGAGAGCACGCGCTACGCGTTGAACGGCGTGCTTTGGGAAGTGGAAGGTAAGAAGCTGACGCTGGTCGCGACCGATGGGCGGCGGCTGGCCAAGGCGACGGCCACGTTGCAGGCCGCCGCCGGCGCCGTGCCCGATGGGCGGGTGATCGTGCCGGCCAAGACGATGGGGCTGTTGGACCGTATCGGGGGGGATGAATCGCAATTGGTGGCGGTGCGGTTCGTGGGAAACCAGATCGTTCTGGCCTGTGATCCGGTGGTCGTCTGCTCCAATCTGGTCGAGGGGAACTTCCCACAGTACCGGGACATCATCCCCAAGGACTACGACAAGAAGCTGACGCTGCCCACCGAGGCCACGCTCAGTGCCGTGCGGCGCGCGGCTCTTCTGGCCGGCGATGACAGCAAGGGCATTCGCCTCGCGCTCAAGCCGGGGGCGATGATCTTTTCCAGCCGTTCCCCGGAGACGGGCGATGCGCAGATCGACATGGCCGTGGAGTATAAGGGCGAGCCGCTGGATATCGGCTTCAACCCGCAGTTCCTGGTCGATGTGCTGCGGGTGATGAAAAGCGACACGTTTGAGCTGCACCTGGGTCAGGCCGACCGGCCGGGCCTGTTCAAGTGCGGTCAGAAGCTGCTTTACATTGTCATGCCGGTCAACTTGTGAGCAGCGACGTCAGGTTGTGCAGCGGCGAGGTTGCAGGGGAACGTGCATGGCGGGTAAGCGGCGCGATGAGGACCTGCTTTGGGCGGCGACGGCCTGGCAGCGAAAGGTCCCTCCCGCGGCCACACCGGTGGGTCGGACCGTCCAGGAGTACCTCGCCGGCTCGGATCGGGCCCTGCGGTCGGCCGGTCAGGTGCTCGACGCGTGGGATCAGCTCGTACCGACCACTCTGCGAGAGCATTGCACACCGGTCGCCCTCGAACGCGGGCGTCTCATGGTGGAGGTCGATCCCGGCCCGTACATGCACGAGTTGCAGTTGGCCACGGCGGAACTGGTCACGGCTTTGAAGGCGCGGTGCCCGCGCGTGCGATTGCAGAAGATCGTCCTGCGAGCGCGAGGAAGATAGCACGACGAGGTATAGAACCGAATGGCAAACGAAACGCACACGTATGACG
>DSDH01000655.1 GCA_011055475.1 Phycisphaerales bacterium
AGGAGCCAAACATGAGTTCGGACACCTTCCCCAGACTGCACAACGCCATGTGGCCGGGATTGGTCGGCAAGGGAGACGAACCCGGCCAGGAACCGCCCATCAGCCTGAAGCGGATGTTGGAATTGACCGCGGCGGCCGAGGTGGACGGCCGGACGTTCGACGGCATTGACTACTTCCTGTTCCTGCCCCATACCGACCCGAACGCCGGCGACGATGAGCTCAAGAAGATCGCCGACATGATCGCGGAGTATGGGTTCAGCGTCGGCTCCCTGGTCGCCCCGGTCTGGCCCGGCACGGTGGGCGATACGGCGATGGGGGATGCCGCGGCCCGCGAGAGGTTTCTCGAGGCCGTGCGGATGGCGTGCCGGATCGCCGGGGTGTTCAACAAGCACGGCGTGCGGCGGTACGGCGTGATCCGGATCGATTCGGCGGAGTTCGGCGTCGAGAGGTGGCGCCAGAACCCGAAGGCCAACACCGCGAAGATCGCCGAGACGTTCCGCGAGGCGGCGAAGATCGCCGCCGATCATGGTGAGCGGCTGGCGGCCGAGGGGGAGATCTGCTGGGCCGGCCTGCATAGCTGGAAGGACATGCTTGACCTGCTGGAGGCGGTGGGCATGCCCGAAGCCTTGGGCTTCCAGGCGGATATGGCCCACACGTACCTGTACCTGATGGGGTACAACGCCCCGGAGCACGCCTTGTTGCAGCCGGGCTATTCAGAGGAAGAGTTCTACGCGGCCTACGAAACCATGGTCGAGAAGCTGCGGCCATGGACGATCGACTTCCACGTCGCGCAGAACGACGGCGAGGTGCACGGCGCCGGCTCGCACGACAAAACGGGCAAGCACTGCCTGCCCAACGATCCGAACGGCAAGCTCGACATCGTCCGCTGCGCCGGCTACTGGCTCAAGGACGCCCCCTCGCGCGGCATTCGGCATATCTGTTGGGACGGCTGCATGTTCCCCAACGCGGTGCTCGAATCGCCGGAGACGTGGAACGCGATCCTGGACGTGATGCTCAAGGTGCAAGCGGCGCACGGGTGGACCGCCTGATTTCGAGTGGACGACAGGTGCCGCGCACCGACGTTGCATGGATACGGACCTTAGATATGAGGAGTCATGACCATGGGAAAACCGTTGAACATCGGACTGATCGGCTACGGTTTCATGGGCCGGACCCATTCGAACGCCTACAGCCAGGTGACCCATTTCTTCGACGTGCCGTACACGCCCGTTCTGAAGACGGTGTGCGGCCTGGAGGAGGACAAGGCCAAGGCCTTCGCCGAACAGTGGGGCTATGCGTCCTACACGACGGACTGGCGAAAGGTCATCGAGGATGAATCCATCGACGTGGTGGACGTCTGCGTGCCTAACAACATGCACGCCGAGATCGCCATCGCCGCGGCCCAGGCGGGCAAGGCCATCCTCTGCGAAAAGCCGCTGGCGATGAACGCCGCCCAAGGCCGCGAGATGGTCCAGGCGGTCGAGAAGGCCAAGGTCGCGAACCTGGTGTCGTTCAACTACCGCCGCGTCCCCGCCGTGACCCTGGCCAAGCAACTGATCGACAGCGGCCGGCTGGGCCGGATCTTCCACTATCGCGCCAATTTCCTCCAGGACTGGACGATCTCGGCCAAGGTGCCCCAGGGCGGCATGGCCACGTGGCGGCTGGATGTCAAGGCCGCGGGCTCCGGCGTCGTCGGCGACCTGCTGGCCCACTGCATCGACACGGCCATGTGGCACAACGGTCGGATCGGCGAGGTCTGCGCCGTGACCGAGACGTTCGTCAAGGAGCGGTTGAACGTGGACACGGGCAAGGTCGAGCCGGTCGGTATCGACGATGCGTGCACGTTCCTGTGCCGGTTCGACAACGGCTCGCTGGGCAATTTCGAATCGACCCGCTACGCCCGCGGCCACAAGGCCCTGTATACGTTCGAGATCAACGGGGAGCACGCCTCCATCGCCTGGGACCTGCACGATCTGCACCGGCTGGAGTACTTCGACCACCGTGACGAATCGATTGTGCGGGGCTGGCGGAGTATCCACGTGACCGATGCGGATATGCCCTACATGGACAAGTGGTGGGTGCCGGGTCTGCAAATCGGTTATGAGCACACGTTCGTCCATCAGGCGGCCGACTTCCTGAGCGGCATGGCCTCGGGCAAGCCGGCCGGTCCTACGTTCCGCGAGGCTCTCGAGACGCAGTGCGTGTGCGACACGGTGCTGGCCTCGGCCGCCGAAAGGGCGTGGAAGAAAGTATCCTACTAACCGCAGGAGAGGAAGACGACTATGGCAACTGCATCGCAGGCCGCACGGGCCCTGGAACAGGGGCAGGGGATTCTCCGGCTGGCGCCGAACTGGGTGCCGCGATCGTTTTGCGTCCCCGGACGCCGCATCAAGCTGCATCCGGACGACTATTACGCCCTGGGGGGCGAGCGGGGCGGTATTGATGAACGATGGTTCTCCTCAACCACGCCGGCCGATAACGGCCCGCTGACGGCGCCGAACGAGGGCCTGAGCTTCGTGGTGTTCGAGGACGGCGGCAAGACCGAGCAGTTCCTGCTGCGCGACGCGATCGACACGCTCAAGGGCGAGCTGATCGGCGAGCGAGTTTGGAAGGCGCACCAGCGCTGGCCGATGTACTCCAAGTTCTTCGACAACAAGGGGGCCCTGCCGCACCACATCCACCACCGGGATGAACAGGCCAAGCTGACCGGCCAGCTCGGCAAGCCCGAGGCGTACTACTTTCCACCGCAGGTGAATAATTACGGCGGGGATTTTCCGTATACGTTTTTCGGACTGACCCCCGGGACGACGCGGGAGCAGGTCCGCCGCTGCCTGGAGGACTTTATCACGGGCGACAACAAGATCACCAACATCAGCCAGGCGTATCGGCTGGAGGTGGGCACCGGGTGGGACGTGCCGCCGGGCGTGCTGCACGCGCCGGGCAGTCTGTGCACCTACGAGCCGCAGAAGGCCTCGGACGTGTTCAGCATGTACCAGTCGCTCACCGGCGATCAGGTGGTGCCCAAGGAACTGCTCTGGAAGGATACCCCGCCGGACCGGATGAACGACGTGGACTGGCTTTTGGAGGTGATCGACTGGGAGCTGAACGTCGACCCGAACTTCAAGGCGAACCGCTTCATGCGGCCCCGTCCCGTGCGACCGGTTGAGGAGATGAAGGCCGACGGGTACATCGAGCACTGGATCTGCTACAAGTCCTCGGCGTTCAGCGCCAAGGAACTGACGGTCCTGCCCGGAGCGACCGTGACGATCCGCGACGCCGCGGCCTATGGGATGATTATGATGCAGGGGCACGGGACGATGGGCGTCTGGGACATCGAAACGCCCACGATGATCCGCTACGGGCAATTGACGCACGACGAGTTCTTCGTGAGCGAATCGGCCGCCCGGCAAGGCGTGAAGATCGTCAACCCCTCCAAGACGGACCCGATCGTCATGCTCAAGCACTTCGGCCCGGAGAACCCCGACCTGGTATTGGACTGACCGACAACGCCCGGGCCCCGTGGGTCCGGCATGAAACGGACTGAAGGATGGTCACGGAAGCCGACTTCAACAAGGCCGCCGCGCTGATCGAGCGTTCGCAGCGGGTGCTGATGACCTGTCATACGCGTCCCGATGGCGACGCCGTGGGGTCGATGCGCGCCATGATGGAGGTGCTGGGCGGGCTGGGCAAGGGTGTTGATCCGCTGCTGCTCAGCCCGCTGGCGGACTGGTACGCGTTTCTCTTCGAGACCCCCCTGCCGGTGCTGACCGACGATGTCTCGCTGGAGCAACTGCACAACGGGCGGTACGACGCGTGCGACCTGGTGCTCATCATCGACACCAATTCCTACGTGCAGCTACCCGAATTTGACCGGTGGCTGCGTCAGAATCGCACGCCGGTGCTCGTGATCGATCATCATGCCACCAGCGATGCCCTGGGCGACGTTGAGCTGATCGACGCCGGGGCCGCCGCCGCCGGACAGATCGTGTTCGATTGGATCCGCCACGCGGGCTGGCCACTGACGCCCTCGATCGCCGAGGCCTTGTTTGTCGCCCTTTCGACGGACAGCGGCTGGTTCAAGTTCTCCAACGCCGACGCCCGCCTGTTCCGCGACGCCGCCGCGCTGATCGAGGCCGGCGCGGACCCCTCGGCCGTGTATCGCCGCCTGTACCAGAACTTCTCCCCGGCCCGCATGAACCTCATGGCCCGGATGCTCCAGCGGCTGGAGCTGCACTGCGACGGGCGCGTGGCGCTGCAGGTCATCCGGCGGTCCGACTTCGACGAGACGGGCGCGACCGGCCGCGATACGGAAAACCTGATCGATGAGTGCCAGCGGATCGGCTCGGTCGAGGTGGCGGTGCTGCTGGTCGAGCTGGGCGAGGACCCCCGCCGCGGGCAACAGGGCTTTCGATGCAGCCTGCGATCCAAGGGCGGCGTTGACGTGCGACGCATCGCCCAACGCTGGGGCGGGGGCGGGCATCGCATGGCCAGCGGCGTCAACCTGCAGGGCGACCTGGACCAGATCCGCTCGCACATCCTGCAGGCCATCGCCGAGCAACTGGGTTAGCGCGACATCGTCGGTCCGACACAGGTCAGGCGCCGCGTTGTGCGGATGAACAGATGCCCATGGGCGATACTGATCGAGGCCCGGACCACGTCGCCCCCGGTGGGTTCATCCATCCGTATCTGGTGCAGGACCTTGCCGTCGTCGGCGTTGATGACGGCGGCGTCGCCGCGGTGATTGATCAGGTAGACCTTGCCGTCGGCTACCGTGGGCGAGGCCTCGTACTTGGCCGCATCGGGCGTGGAGACCGTCCAGTGGACGCGTCCCGTGGCGGCCTCGACCCGCGACAGGCAGCGCCGCAGATCGCTGAGCACGAAGAAGTCCCCTTCGTAAAACGCCGGCGTCGGCACATCCGAGGTGATCTCGCGGGTGTCGCGGCTGTCCCAGGCCACCACGTCGGGGCCGCCCGCCGCCGCGCGGTCCGGGCGGATGGCGTACACCGGGTCGTTCTTCGGGGCGCAGACCAACACCACCCCATCGCCGACGACGGGCGAGGGCACCAACCGCCAGTGCCCGATCCGCCGGGGGTTCCAGGTGCCCCATCGCCACAACTCCCGACCTGATTCGGGATCGTGACCGGTCAGCACGTCACCGCCGGCCAGGAGCAACTGATCGGCATCGCCGAACCGCGCGGGGATGGGCGTGCTGAAGGCCTCGCGGGATTCGGCCACGGCCGGGCTGGGCCGGATATGCCGCCAAAGCGTCTTGCCCGTCTGCGGATCCATGGCCAACAGGTAAGACAGGTTCTCCTGCCCGGCCAGGCCGCGCCCGTCCACCGGCACATCCCGCTGAAGGACTTGCAGGTAAAGCGTGCCTTTGAATAACATCGGGCTGCTGCTGAACGTCCAGAGAAACGCGAACGGACCGTAATCCTCCTGGATGTTGCGTCGCCAGAGGCGACGGCCGTCAAAATCGAACGCCAGAAGCTCGCCGTTACTGTAGAAAAACACGACCACTTTGCCGTCGGTCACCGGGGAGGGCGCGGCGAAGTAGCTGCGGCGGTCCCGACGGGTCCCCTGGGCCACCGTGTGCCGCCAGCGAACCCGACCGTCGATGCGGTCCAGGCACATGGCCAGCAGCGTCTCCTCGGCCAGGTTGACGCTGGGGACAAACACGTGCTCGCCCCAGACAATCGGCGTGGCCGCTGACGGGCCCGGCAAATCCACGCGCCAGGCGATATTGTCGGTGGTCGTCCACGCAGTGGGC
>DSDH01000424.1 GCA_011055475.1 Phycisphaerales bacterium
ATTTAGGCTGTATCTATATTTACAACCATTTTCGGTTGTGCTCACAAGGCGGTTTCAAACCGCTCCAACGCCACCTCGATAGCGCTCCAATCGCTACCGGAAAGGGCCTTGGCGACGGCCTGCTGGCTGACGGGCGGGTCCAGCCGCTCGGCGATCTGGGCCTGGGTCAACCCCTCCAGGGCCCCCAGGACCGCCTCGGCCTGTCGGGGCTTCCAGTGCCCTGCCAGGGCGTCGCACAGCCGCAGCAGGACGCCAATCCAGTCGGATACGTCGCCGAGAGTCTCCGGCATCTCAATGGCCAGTTTCCGGCCAGGCTTCATCTCGTCCAGGGCACGGCCGGACAGTACGAACGCCTCCCCCATCGACTGAGAGATGCGATCCTCCGCGATCCTGGCGACCGGGCCGATGCCGACGCCGATCCGCGTTTGGCAATCCTCGAACGCCAGCAGGGCCGCCCGGGCGTAGAAGGCCGCCCGCAGGGCCCGGGCCGGCTCGGTCAGCAGCATCTGCCAGGCATCCCCGCGAAAGACGTCCACCCGGCCGTGGACCAGGCTCGCGGTCAGCCTGTTGAGCCTCTCGGCGCACCAATCCAGCCGTTTGCGCACGGCGTCCAATTGCTCGGCGGAGAGTTTCCGGGAGCCGACAATGTCACCGGTCAGCACGGCATACAGCTTCTCTGATTCCGCCTGTTCCATCGCCTTCGGTACACCCTGCAACTGCGAGAATCAAAAGGGTCTGCTCCGTTTACCGTCGCCAGGACCGCCGCATGAGAATGACCACCGCGGCGTGAAGCACGAGAAACACCGCCCAAGGGAAATGCGTCGCGTAGTCGGGTTCGGTGACGTGCGGGCCGGGCAGCATAAAACAGACCACGATCCCCACGACACACGCCGCCAGGCCGAGGATCCGCGCCGGGGGCATGACCAGGGGCCGCGCGCCGAACAGCCCCGCGGCGATCCACGCCATCACGCCGGAGGTCAGCAGCGGCGCCCAGACCGGACCCGCCCAGAGGTTGGGGATGAAGAACAGGATGTCCCAATCGGCCAACGACTCCGGCCAACCCAACAGGACTTTGAGCCAGACGTAATAGAACACGTCCCACAACGCAAACGACAGGAGGAAATAGCCGATCCGTCGCCGCCAGGTCTGGGCCATCAGGCCCGCGGCGGCCGCCAGCAAAACGAGGGTCGCCGCCTCCCGCCCCACCTCCGTCAGAAGGCAGAAGCGCATCGTCCCTTCGATCGCGGACAGGTCCGCCAGAGGCCACGTGAAGCCATCGGGATAGAACAGGGCGCGAAGGTATACGACAACCGCCGCTTCGATGTAGCCGAAAGCAATGCCGAAGGCGGCGACCATCGCCAATCGGGCCCACCCGGTCCGTGTCACTGTGTGGTCGGAATCGTCCATGGTCCTCCTCGGATTCAGCCTCGTGTACCGCCGACCCGGTTCACCCGGCCACCCCACATCCGGCGGTCAGGTATGCTCCCGGATCATGTCATCGATTCTGGCCTGCCATGCGTCGCGGCCATGCTCGGCGAAGTAATCGAAGGATTCCCCGCGCACCATCTCTCCCATGAGCACCTTGCGGTCGTTGGCATCGGGGACCCTTTCGATGACGCGACAGCGTGCCTGCTCCAGCGCCTCAACAAACCGCCCGTGCAGCTCCGTGAACATCTCCTCAAGCTGCTCACGAACGTGGCCGGCATAGGCCGGGCAGTATCCATCGGTGCTGATGGCGATCTGCAAGGGCCCGCGACGCACCAGCGCCGGCACGTAGAAATCGCACAATTCGGGCGTATCCACGACGTTGCACAGCACCTCCCGCGTCTGGCAGTCGTCGTAGATCCGCTGGTTCAGCGTGCGGTCGTTTGTCGCGGCGATGCACAAGAGGGCCTCCGCGAGATACTCCTTGGCGTACGTGCTTTCAATCAGCTCGACGTTGGGCCCGCTGCACGAGGTCTCAAAGGCCGAGCCGAAATGCGGCGCGACGACCACCACGCGGGCGCCGGCCTCGGCCAGACCGCGCACCTTTCGCGCCGCCACGGGACCGGCACCGATCACCACGGCGCGTTTTCCTTGCAGATTGAGAAAAATGGGATACCTGGCCATGGGGGTAATTCTAACGGCCGGGGCTGCCGGTGGCAACAGGAAAACGCAAGATATGGATGGAACCGCATTTGCGGCTCAGTCGGTCGTCTTCTGACCCAGCAGCTCGTTGATCATGTCCATGAGCACACCCGGCTCGACGGGCTTGGCCAGGAATACCTGCCCACCGACATGGTGGCCCCTCTGCTCCTGCTGCTCACGACCGAACAGCCCGGTCAGAAACACGATGGGGATATCCGCCGTTTCCGGGTCGTCCTTGAGCTGGATGGCCACCTCCTCACCGCCCATGCCCGGCATGGACAGGTCCAGGATGATCAGGTCCGGGTGCTGACGACGCGCGAGGGTCAGCCCATTCTGCCCGTTCGGCGCGGTGATGACCCGAAAGCCCTTGCGCCCCAAGGTGCGGTCCATGGCCGCCAGCAGGTTCGGCTCATCATCAATGATCAGTATCTTCTTCTGTTCCATTGAAATGCGGCTCCCAGACCCATTCTCCAACCTCTTTTGTCCGCGCCTCCGCGCTGATCGTCCCACACCGCTGTGCAGACCCCGAAGTCAGGGCTGCTTGTATATCGACCCCGCTGTTGCCCGGCTGCACTGGAAAACACGACTACTGTCAAAAAACGACAGCTTACGGTCCAAATCACCTTTTCCCGCAAGAGCGCGTCGCGGCGGATCGCTCGGTTATGGGACCCCCGGAAGAACAGACGCCGCCATTGTGTCGCCGGCCCTTGCGTGGTATGCTGGTGGTGGACTGGGTCGGAGGCCGGAGCGTATGCACATAAGAGGTTGGTCTGGAATCGGAGGAGTGGCTTGCCTGGGACTCTTGGGGGCGGCCGTGTGCACGGTGTCCGCCCCGGGGGGCGTGCTGGAGGACTACGTGGCACGCCCGGATCCGGCCTTCTGCTGGCAGTGCGACCGTATCCAGCCCGGATTGGGCTATACGGGGTACGCGCTGACGTTGGTCTCGCAACAATGGCGAAACGCCGCCGAGGTGGACCGGCCCGAATGGACCCATCGGTTGTATGTCGCGGTGCCGAGTACCCGCACGTCTGATCAGGCCCTGCTCTACATCGATGGGGGCGACAACGACGACCCCCTGCCGTCGGCCTTCCCGGCGGATATCGGGGCTTTGGCGTGGCTGAGCGGCGCCGTCACGGCGGCCATCGAGATGGTGCCGAACCAGCCGCTTTACTTCACCGACGAGAGTCGCGGCCGCTGGGAGGACGCGATCATCGCGTATTCGTGGGACAAGGCCATGACGCACGGCGATCCGAACTGGATCGCCCAACTGCCCATGACCAAGGCCGCAGTCCGGGGCATGGACGTGGTTGAGGCCTTTCTGGCCGATTCAGCGCAGGGCGCGATCGCCCTGGATGGCTTCATCGTCGCCGGCGCCTCCAAGCGCGGCTGGACGGCGTGGCTGACCGCGGCCGTAGACGAGCGTGTGACCGCCGTGATGCCCCTGGTGATCGACCTGCTCAACACCCGCGCCTCGTTCCGGCACCATTATGCGGCCTACGGGTTCTTCGCCCCGGCGGTGCAGGACTACGAAGCGATGAGCATCTTCGCACGGCTCAACGACCCTGCGGCCGACTGGCTCCTGGCCATGGTCGATCCGCTCCAGTACGCCGACCGGCTCGACATGCCCAAGTACCTCATCAATTCGGCGTGTGATGAGTTCTTCCTGCCCGACTCGTGGCGGTTTTACTACGACCAGTTACCCGGGCCGAAACGATTGCGATATGTGCCCAATACCGGGCACTCACTGGCAAACAGCGACGCGATGGACTCCGTGATCGCGCTGGGCCTGGCGCAGTTGCGTGGGGCCGCCGTGCCCGATTACGCCTGGGAGGTCCTCGACGTCGACAGATTGCGCGTGACGACCGATCAGACGCCCCAAGAGGTGCGTCTGTGGACCGTCACCAATCCCGTCGCGCGGGACTTCCGCTGGGAGACACTGTTGGACCTCGGCACAGCGTGGCAGGAGGTCCCCTTGTCGGCCGGGCCCGATGGGGCCTATGAGGCCGCTTTGACCGAGCCGGCGTCCGGCTACAGGGCGCATTTCGTCGAGCTGACCTTCGCAGGGCCCTTTGGCCGGCCCTATGCGTTTACCACGGGCGTCTATGTTCGACCTGACGCGTTGCCATTTGTGTGCGATTATGATATGGACGGCATCGTTGATATCGCGGACGTGCGGTGGTTCGCCGAATCCTGGCTGGCGCCGGAGTCGGACTGGGTCGATGTCTGGCCGACCGCCCAGGGTGACGGCCGGGTGGACCTTTATGACCTGCGGGTGCTGTCCGACACCTTTTTGAACACATCGGAACCCAACCCTTAATTGTTGTCGTGCTTTCCGGGGAGATGATCGAATGAACAGAACCTGCTTGCCGTGGTTGTGTGTTGTCGTCCTCCTGATGGGCTCGGCGGCCGGATTGCAGGCCGCGCAGACCGCCCTGGACGAGTACGTCGCCCGGCCCGATTCGACCTATCGTTATGAACTGGTGCGCACCGTGCACAGCGACGACGGCGCCGGGTATGTGCTGAACATGGTCTCGCAGACCTGGCGCAGCCCCGATGAGGTCGATCGCACGGAATGGCAGCACTGGGTCCTGATCGCGGTGCCCCGTGTCGTGCGGCATGATACGGCCCTGCTCATCATCGACGGGGGTCGCAACGGCGGCGATCCGCCGAGCGGGATCGACGGGGGCACGGCCGCTCTGGCCGTCCGCACCGGGTCGGTCGTCGCGCACGTGAAGATCATTCCCAACCAGCCGTTGCGTTTCACCGGCGAGGACCGGGATCGTTACGAGGACGATACGATCGCCTACACCTGGGACAGGTTCCTGCGGACCGGCGATGCGGACTGGCCCCTGCAACTGCCGATGGTCAAGAGCGCCGTCCGCGCCATGGACACGGTGCAGGACTTCGTCCACAAGCTCACCGGCAACGTGAACGTCGAGGGTTTTGTCGTCACCGGCGCCTCGAAACGCGGCTGGACGACCTGGCTGACCGCGGCCGTCGACCGGCGGGTGGTCGCGATCGCGCCCATCGTCATCGACATGCTCAATACGCAGCCCTCGTTCCAGCACCACCGTGCGGTTTACGGGTTCTATGCCCCCGCGGTGCGGCCCTACGAAGAGATGGGCATCTTCGCCCGGATAGAGACGCCCGAGGCCGAGAAGCTCATGGCCATCGTCGATCCGTTCAGCTACCGCGAGCGATTGGCCATGCCCAAGTTCATCCTGGTCTCGGCCGGCGATCAGTTCTTCCTGCCCGATTCCTGGCGGTTTTACTACCGTGATCTGCTCGGCCCGAAGCGGCTTCGCTATGTGCCCAACTGCGGCCATGGGCTCAAAGACACCGACGCCCTCGAGACGCTTCAGATGTTCTATCAGTCCGTGATCGAGGGTTGGCCGCTGCCTGAATACGAGTTTGATTCACCTCGCCCCGGAACGATCCGCGTCACCTGCACACAGCGGCCAAGCCAGGTCCGGCTCTGGCAGGCGACAAATCCGCAGGCCCGCGATTTCCGTGTGGACACCTTTGGCAAGGAATGGGCTTCCACACCCCTGGGGCCCGAATCGGATGGTTCGTACATCGGCCGCGTGGACCGACCGGAGAAGGGTTTCACGGCCTTCTTCGTGGAACTGACCTTCCCCAG
>DSDH01000724.1 GCA_011055475.1 Phycisphaerales bacterium
CCCCGGCCAGGTGGGCCGTGTTGGCCGGAATCACCAGCCGACCCGCGGCGACCTCCGAGCGCACGAGTTCGGGGTCGAGGGCCTCGCGCTGGGCGACGCGCCGTATCGCCTCGCTGATCCGCCCGGTGCGGGCGATTTGCAGTTGTGTAGGCATGTCCGGACTCCAAAAAGAAACGCTTCCCGAGAAAGGGAAGCGTCGCTATCGCTCAAACGTTCGTCGAACGTCGCTTCCCTACGCAGGTACACCGCCCCGGCGGCTGCCTGATCAGGTTCCAAGGGCCTTTCTCAGATCCGCCGACGCGGACCACCCCTAGCGACCGACCGGATTTTACCGCCCGTTTCTACGGCGTGTCAAAGGATTTGTTCGTCAGCGCAGTTTCAGCGTCGCTAGGGCCAGGATCGCGCAGGCGATCTCCAATAGCCAGAACCGCACAACGACCTGTGGCTCGGACCAGCCGCCCAGGTGAAAGTGGTAGTGTATCGGCGCGCAGCGGAACATTCGCTTGCCGTGGGTGTACTTGTAGTAGCCCACCTGGAGGATGACGCTCCCAAGCTCCATCACGAAGACACCGCCGATCAGCAGCAGCAGGATTTCGTGCCGCGTGACCAGGGCCCCGTAGCCCATGGCCGCCCCCAGCGGCAGCGAGCCCACGTCGCCCATGAACACCTGGGCGGGGTGGCAGTTGAAGTACAAAAAGCCCAGCACCGCCCCCAGGATCGAGGCGTAGAAGACACACAACTCGCTGGCCTTGGGGATATGCGGCAGCAGCAGGTAGCGGGCCCACGTGACGCCTTCGGGGTTGTCGGGCGTTTGCGAATACGACATGTCCTCCGAGGCGACGTAACACAGGACGATCAGTACGAACGAGACCACCCCCAGGCAGCCCGAGGCCAGGCCGTCCATACCGTCGGTGAGGTTCACGGCGTTGCTCGTGGCCGACATGTACAGGATGGCGATGACCGCGAAGACCCAGCCGGCCAGCGGGATGCCATACTTATAGAACGGCAGCCAAAGCCGCACGGCGTCGTCGATCTGTCGAAAGTCGCTATACAGAAAGTGGGCCACGAGCACGGACCCGCCGAATTGGAAGACGAGCTTCTCCCAGGCTTTGAGGCCGTCGCGATTGCGGGGCTGGGTGCCGGCGGTCAGCTTGAGCCAGTCATCGGCGGCGCCGATGCCTCCGAACCAGATGATGACGAACAGGGCCTTCTGTATGAACGGATTCGTCAGGTCCGCCCACAGGCACGTGCCGAGCACGATGGCCAGCAGAATCATCAGGCCGCCCATCGTCGGCGTGTTCGCCCGCTCGCGCATGAGCTCGTTGAGCGCGGTGTGATGGAACTCCGGTCGATCGCCGACCTTCTTGCGCATGAGCCAGCGGATGATCCGCGGTCCGATCAGCAGGCTCAGGACCAGGCTCACCAGCGCCGCGGCGATGCTGCGGAACAGGATGTTCTCGTAGGCGTAAAAGCCCGCGACGGGCCGCTCCAGGTGCTGCCGCAAAAAATCGAGCAGGTGATAAAGCACTGTCGGCTATGCCTCCGAACGCCGTGGCGAAGATCGGGCCGACGGCGCGCCCGCCTCGGCCGGGGCGAATCCGGCGCGCAGTCGCTGCACGGCCTGTTCCAGGTGCATGCAACGCGAGCCTTTGACCAGTACTATATCGTCCGCCGCCACGAATTCTTGCAGATTATCGCACAGGACCTCGGTCGTCGTAAACCGAGTGACGGCTCGTCCGGGGTCGGCCGACTGCCTGAAGCCGCGCTCGACGGCCTCGACGAACGAACCGGCCGCCAGCAGCACCTGCACACCATGCTCGGCGGCCTGGCGGCCCAGGTCCTCGTGCAGCGACTCGGCCGCCGGGCCCAGCTCGGCCATCGTGCCGCAGATGAACACGCTTCGACGGCCCGTGCGCCCGGCCAGCCGTTGCAGGCAGTCCAGGGCGTTGGCCATCGAGGCCGGGTTGGCGTTGTAGCAATCGTTCAACACGAGCAGCGGCCCGATGGATTCAAGCTGCAATCGCATCTCCGGCGGCGTCAGCGACGCGACCGCTCCGGCGAAGTCGCCCACGTCCACCCCGAACCGCCGACACACGGCCCAGGCGGCCAAAACGTTCTCCAGGTTCGCCCGGCCGGCCAGGGGGACCTCGACGCGGACCGATTCGATGGTCAGCCGGCCGCGGTCGCCATCGGTCTGTAGGGCATCGGCGTGGATCGTACAATCCGCCGATGTGCCGAAGGTCTCGAACGCAAGGCCCAGCCGGCGGCAATACGCGACAAGCTCCGGGGTTCGCCCGTTGATCAGCAGACAGCCGTCCGGCCGCAGCCCCTCGGCGATCGAGGCCTTCTCGGCGACGATGGCCTCCAGCGACCCGAAACCCTCCAGATGTGCGGGCAACACGTTCGTAACCACGGCGATGTCCGGCTCGGCGATCAAGGTCAGGTCACGGATCTCGCCGGGCGCGTTGGTGCCCAGCTCCGCGACGACCACGGCATGCTCGCGACCGGCCCGCAAAAGCGTCAATGGCAGGCCCACGGCGTTGTTGAAGCTCTTCTCGGCCTGGTGGCAGCCCATCCGCCGCGACAGGACGTGGTGGACGATCTGCCGCGTGGTGGTCTTGCCCGCCGAGCCGGTGATGCCCACCACACGGAATCCCATCCGCCGCCGGTACCACCGCGCCAGGTCGCCCAACGCCCGCAACGTGTCACCGACGCGGATAAGCCGGCCATCCTGGGGCGCGAGGGCATCGTCGCGGACCACCGCGCAGCACGCACCGGCCCGCAGCGCCGTCTCCACGAACACATGGCCGTCGAACCGCTCGCCCCGCAGGGCGAAGAAACACGCCCCCGGCGGGATCGCCCGCGAATCGGTGCTGATCGAACGCACGAGTCCATCCGGCACAGGCCCCTCCACCCGACCGCCGACCGCCCGAATCAGCTCTGCCACAGAAAAAGGTTCCATATCCGCCGCCGTTCTCCCTGCCTTGCCCGTAATGTCCCCCTGCCGATCAGAGCAGCGTCCGGAGCACCTCGCCGGCGACTTCGCGGTCGTCGAAGTGAATCCGCTCGGTGCCGAGAATCTGATAGTCCTCGTGGCCCTTGCCGGCGATGAGGACCACGTCGCCGGCGCGGGCCTCGCGCAGGGCCGTTTCAATCGCCGCTCGACGGTCCGGCTCGACGGTCACGCGCCCTGCCCCGGCGTCGGAAAAGCCCACACGAATCTCCTCGATGATCCGCCGGGGGTCCTCGGTGCGGGGGTTGTCGCTGGTGACGACGATGCGATCGGCAAGCAGCTCGGCCACCCGGGCCATCCGGGGTCGTTTGGTGCGGTCGCGGTCGCCGCCGCAGCCGAATACCACGATCAGCCGACCCCGGCACAGGGGCCGAAGCGTGGTCAGCACGTTCCGCAGGGCGTCGTCCGTGTGGGCGTAGTCGACCAGAACCTGGAAATCCTGTCCCTCGTTCACGGGCTCCAGCCGACCCGGCACGGCCTGCAACGCCGCCAGTCCCCGGCCCACGGTCTCAAGGTCAAATCCGGCTGCCAGGCACAGCCCCGCCGCCGCGAGGTGATTAGCCACGTTGTGTGCTCCGACCATGGCCGTCGCCACCGGGACCGCCTTGTTGCCAAAATGCAACACGTAGTGCGTCCCGTGAGCATCCATCCGCACGACGGCGGCCCAGAGGTCGGCCGGCTCGTCTATGGCGTACCAGAAGATGCGGCAGCGGGTCAGCTCGGCGATGCGGGCGGCGTGGGGCGATTGGCGGTTCAGCACGGCCACGGCGTGGATCGGCAGGTTCATGAAGAGCCGGGCCTTGGCCGCCAGGTAGTCCTCTTCGGTCTTGTGATAATCCAGATGGTCGCCGCTGAGATTGGTGAAGGCCGCGGCGGTGAAGTCCACCCCAGCCAGGCGGTTCTGGTCCAGGGCATGGCTGCTGGCCTCGGCAACCATGAAGGCCGCACCGGCGTCGACCGTCTCGCGGCCCAGCCGGGCCAACTCGATGGCATCGGGCGTGGTCAGCGGGGCCGGAATCGGCGATCCATCGCCCGTGTCGTACTGAATCGTGCCGATCAGGCCGCACCCAGCGCCGGCGGATTGTACGACGGAACGCACCAGCCAAGCGACCGTGGTCTTGCCGTTGGTGCCGGTCACCGCCAGATTGCATAGCGACCGCGCCGGATACCCCACCCGGGCCTGGGCCAGCTCGCCCAAGGCCGCGGCGGTATCGGCGACCACGACCAGCTCGGCGGCACCGACGGGTCGATCCTGGCGGCTGACCACGTAGCGAGCCCCCTTTTTGACGGCCTGATCGATGTAATCATGGCCGTCCACGTGGGCGCCGGGCACGGCTACGAAGACGTCGCCGGGCCGGACCTGCCGCGAATCGGCGCACAGACCGATCCGCTCGCCTTGCGATTGAACCAGCGCCAGAAGCTGCGTAAACGTCATGCGGCCATCCCTGAATGGCCCCCCGGCGCCGGTATTCTATCGTAGGCGACAAGAAACGCAATGCCGCAATGCCTGCGAGGTGATAAAAATGGGGCCGGCTCCTCCGATCCGGCCCCATTCACGCTTCTACCCTCTCCGAAGCCCATCCGCCCGCGGGTAGGGCGGACAAAAAACGCTTCGTGACAACAGGGGTGCAATCATCATGCCACGATTGTTTGCCGATGGTTGTCGCAAGATGGGCGACCCGTAATGGGCTGTCACACTGAGATTTATAGCCTCAGAACCAGGCCTGCGGACTCTTTTCCATAGACAGCGAAGGTCCGATATGTTGCCGCAAGACAACACGTTGCAGCCATGTTGTTATCGGAACGCCACATGTTCAGCACTTAATCAGGTGATCAGGCCGACCCCCGTCGAGTTGGCCGCTTCGTGGAGCCGAATGCTGAATCAAAATGCATTCCTCGGCCTATTTGACCTGTGAGAGGACGTATTTTAGGTTTTCCATGTGGACGAGGTGTTCTCGACACAGCCGGTTATCCAAAAGGGAACGAGGACCAGGGGCAAGAGATGCCGATGAACGACGATCTTTCATCCAATGCCGCCGGCTTCGTGTCGGGGGCGTTCGAGACCCTGGGGGCGGGCATACGGAAGCTGGCCTCGGGACTGCGGATCAACAGTGCTTCGGATGATGCGGCGGGGCTGGCGGTACGCGAGCTTATGCGGGCGGACCTGGCCACGGCGAGGCAGGCCTCGCGGAACGTCCAGGATGGGATCAGCCTGGTGCAGACCGCCGACGGCGCCGCGGGCGTCGCCCATCGTCTGCTCACGCGGGCGCGCGAACTGACCACCCAGGCCTCCAACGGTACGCTCTCGGACGAACAGCGAAACATCATCCAACAGGAGGTGAACCAGTTGTCCGAGGAGATCACGGCGATCGGTCAACGGACGCGGTTCAACGGGATCGGCCTGTTCGAGGATGGCCAGAGCGTGGAGGTTGCTCTGGGCGACGGCGAGAGCATCGCGATCCAGACCGAGGCGATGCCCACGCTGAACGTGGACGTGGTGAACGACGCCGAGGGGGCGGCCGCGGCGGTGGACGCCGCGATCGAACAGGTCAGCCGCCTGCGGGGCAACCTGGGCGCCACGGCCAACCGGCTGGAAAGCGCCGGCGAGGTGATCGACGTCAAAACCGAGAACCTCCTGGCCGCCGAATCGCGTATCTCCGACGTGGACGTGGCCCGCGAGGTCGCCGGCCTGACGCGAAATCAGGTCATCGCCCGCAGCGCGATGGCCGCTCAGGCCCA
>DSDH01000120.1 GCA_011055475.1 Phycisphaerales bacterium
GGCGAAAACGGCTTCGGGTACGATCCGGTCTTTTACGTACCCGACTTGGGCAGGACCGTCGCGGAATTGTCCCGCGAGCAGAAGAACGCCATCAGCCATCGCGCCCGGGCCGTCGCCACGATGCGTCCGCATCTGGTGCGGCTTCTGAGCGGGTGATCTCGACCGTCTCGCCCGCGGGGTCCGAGGCGACGCCGATGATTTCAAACGTGGCCAGGCTGCTGGCGATGTTGGCCAGGTCGGCCCGCTCGCCGTTGCTGATGTGCGTGGCGATATACCCGACCGTGCAGGTATGGGGCCCGCTGAACCACCCGGCCCGGGTCGCGTCCAGCGGGACCCATTGCGAGCCGATGTAAGCCTGCGTCCAGGCATGGGCGATGAACACGTCCTGCATCGATCCGTGGAACGGCGTGTAGGCATAGCCGATCACGACTTGGGCCGGGATGCCCACGGCCCGGCACAGCGCGGCGGTCAACACGGCGTAGTGACGGCAGACCCCCTTTCGCTTCTCGGCCACCTCCAATGCCGAGGGGAAGAGCGTACTGTCGACCACGTGGGCGTCGCCCCGCACGTAGCCGTTGACGAACGACTCGATTTTGCGGGCGGCCTGGCCGGCGTCCGTCGTCGAACCGACGGCCCGACGGGCCAGGTCCCCAATCAGCTCGGCATCGCTCTGAATCAGCTCGGTCGGCTCCAGGGCCGCACGAATCGCCGGGTCGTCACCGCGGTAAGGCAGCGTTGCGCCGCTGGGCTTGTCGTGCCTGTACACCCACAAGAGAACCGTCCCATCGGGTTGCGATACGACCCGCTGATAGTCGGTCTCGGGCAACGTCAATCCCCCCTCCTGCCGGGCTCGCAGGTGGTAGATCAGGCTCGTGGCCTCCTCATAGGGTATGGACTGCGGGCTCTGCACCGCCACGAGGGATTCGAGCGACACTTCGGGCCGGGCCTGCAGGGCGAACGACTGGTCGCAGGCGACCTGCACGACCTCGATCCCGCCGGCCCGCGTGACCTGTTTGAGCGTGCGGAAGTCCTCATCGACGTATTCAGTATAGGTGAACGTGCCCTCGCCGGCCTCGACCGTGCCCGTCAACGGGATCGCCGTCGTCGGCCCGCCCGGCAGGTCGATACGGATCGGTTCACCCACCTCCGTGCGGAGGAGGTCGACGCCGAACCGCTCGATGCTGTACACCGCGGCCGAGCAGGTGGTGCCCGGCTCCAGTCCGGCGCGCCGCTGCAATCGGCGAAACCCCGGTGAAGTCAGCGCGCCCGCGGGCCAATCGAACGTCTCCTCGTAGAACCTGCCGTTGACGACGGCGGTGAAGGTATATGTCCCATCCGGATTGCGGACCGCCTGTTTGCGTTCACGGTGTCGGATGGGGAAGACCCACAGGGCCGTCCCATCGCGGGTCATCACGCTGTCGTACCACAGCAGCGTGCCATCCCGGTCCTCCACGGTCATCTCGCCGGTCTGCCACGCCATCGGATGGCCCAGCAGCGAGAAGGCATCGTGAAACGTCTCCACCGTGCAGATCGTGTTGGCGTCCGCGACCTCGGCGAACGTGGCATAGCCCAGGCAGGAGCCGTTGAGTGTCTTGGCGAAGTACCGTTGCGGCGGGACCTGCTCGAACATGGCCATGTCGTACAGGCCCGGCCCGCCTCCGCAGCCGACCACCCCGCACACGGCCAGCAAGGCCATCAGCCCCACGGCAGTCCTGACCCGGTTACATATCGTCATGCCGTCGCCTCAAGCTTGTTTTCGGACGATCCTGCGAACCCTCACAACCTCTCGTTCATCGGCGTTTTCCGCGGGCCGCATAACCACCGACGGCCGCCCCCTCGGGCCAGATAGACTTTGACAGGTCCCACCCCCTGCCCTATCATGCCGCGACAAGTGGACGAGCGTATGGAGCACGGATTGGACATTCAGACGCCCCTGTCGGATGAGCAGATCGCCCAATGCCGGGCCGGGCGGGAGGTGCGGATCAGCGGTGTGGTCTATGCCGCCCGCGATCAGGCCCACAAACGGCTTTGCCGGGCCCTTGAGGCAGGCGACCCCCTGCCAATTGACCTAACCGGGCAGATCGTCTATTTCGTCGGCCCCACGCCTGCGGCGCCCGGGCGGGTGATCGGCGCCGCCGGGCCGACGACGGCCGCGCGGATGGACGCCTTCAGCCCGCGCCTCGTGCAGGCCGGGCTCAAGGGGATGATCGGCAAGGGCTGCCGCGGCCCCGCGGTGCGGCAGGCGCTGCGGGACTATCGGGCCGTGCATTTCGCGGCGATCGGCGGCGCCGGGGCCCTGCTCAGCCGGCATATCACGGCCGCCGAGGTCGTGGCCTACGATGATCTGGGGACCGAGGCGATCCGTCGGCTGGTGTTTGAGGGCTTCCCCGCGATCGTGGCGTACGACATGTATGGCGGGTCGGTGTACGACGGCTAGCGGGGGCACAGGGTCACGCAGAGAAGGAGAACCAGACGGTGAAGGTGGCGTTTCTGGGCCTGATGCAGTCGGGCAAGAGCACGCTGGTCAGCGCGATCAGCGGTCGGGACGTGGGCGGGCCCGGATCGGTGGCCATCGAGGAGGTCGTCGTGCCCGTGCCCGATGAGCGGCTGGACTGGCTGACCACCCTGTGCAAGCCCCAGAAGACGGTCCACGCGACGATTGACTGTCTGGATGTGCCGGGTTTTTCATTTCGCGATGAGCATGGCCGGGCCGCCGCGCGGCGGCTTTTTGGCCAGGTGCGGACGGCTGAGATGTTCGTCCTGGTGCTCCGGGGTTTCGGGGAGGATGCCGACCCGGCGGCGGAGCTCAGGGAGCTCAAGACCGAGATGCTGCTGGCCGACCTGGAATTGGTGGCTACCCGCGTCGAGCGGCTGGAGAAGCAGCTCCACAAGCCCGGCCAGACGCACGCCCAGGACAAAGCCGAGCTGGCAATCCAACAGCGTTTGCAGGAGGCCCTCGAGGCCGAGACCCCCTTGCGGACGGTGATCCAGAGCGAGGAGGAACTGGCGATGGTCAAGTCGCTGGGCTTCCTGACGCTGCGTCCGACGATGGTCGTGGTGAACATCGCCGAGGACGCGATCGGCACGATTGTGGACTTGGGCCCCGCGCTGGATGAGGGGACCGAGGTGGTGCACCTTTGCGCGGAGCTCGAACAAGAGCTTTCGCGGCTGGATGAGGCCAGCCGGGCGGCGTTCATGGCCGATTACGGGCTGAGCGAGCCGGCCATCAAAAGACTGGTCCAAGGCTGCTATCGAACGCTGGGGCTGATCAGTTTCCTGACCATCGGCAAGGACGAGGTGCGGGCCTGGCCCATCCGCCGGGGCACGACCGCCCACGACGCCGCCGGCAAGGTCCACAGCGATATCAAGCGGGGCTTCATCCGTGCGGAAACCGTCTCTTATGAGGACCTGCGGGCCCTGGGTGGCGAAAAGGAGTGCAAGGCCGCCGGCAAGTATCGCCTGGAGGGCAAGAGCTACCTCGTGCAGGATGGAGACATCATCAATTTTCGCTTCAATGTGTGACCCTTGGAGCCGCCAGGCAGGTTTCAGGATCGCATTTTTTTCATCTTCTGCCCGCCGCATTGGGTCCGCAGGCGAGTGATAATTCTTTTTGCACAAAGAGTTTGCGACTGATCGCCACGTGAGCCGCCGCTTAGGCGTGTCGCAAAGCCATGAACGCACTTCGCAATGCTTTGAAAATTTCCGTGGTGAACCGTTTTCCGCTTCGCGGAGAACCGCAAAGCCGATATACTAATCACGTGAGATTGTGCGTTCTGATTGCAGGAGGTGCGCTATGCGGAATCATCGAACGCCAGAGGCCTTCACCCTGATTGAGCTGCTCGTCGTCATCGCCATCATCGGCATGCTATTGGCAATTCTCATCCCGTCATTGAAAGCAGCCAAGGAAATCGCATCTGTCGCCAATTGCCTCTCGAATGAGAAGGGCTTGGCTCAAGGCTACATCCTCTATGCCGAACAGAATGACGACAACTTCTGCAGTGGCTATGTCTTTCCGGATGTGACGGACCGCGATCCACCCTCCTGGGTAAAGCCACCGCTGGTCTATAACGCGGACGGAAGTCAAGTCTATGTGGGCACGGATCCTGTTCGATTGACCCAAGAAGCGCGCAAGAACGGCATCCGGGAGGGGGCGATCTACCCTTATGTCGAATCGGTGGACCTGTACCACTGTCCCGGGGACCGACGGATTATCAAGGGGACCAGTCGCAGGACTGGGTCGGAGCCCTTGAGCATGTACCAATGTTTCCGCAGCTACGGAATGCCGGATTTCTATAGCATCCATGTGGATCGGCCCTACGATAACGAGAGAAAACTGTCGAACATACGCGTCCCCAGCCAGAAGATTCTGTTTGTCGAAGACCAATATGATTTATATTACAACATCGACGGCTGGTCGTATTATCCCTACCGTCAGATGCTCTGGGACCCATTAGGGAACTACCACAACAAGAGTTGTACCTTCGCCTTTGTGGACGGCCATGCCGAACACCACAAGTGGAGAGACAACCGAACCATGATCTTCATGAGCGACCGCCAGATGGCGGCTGACATGGGCTTCGGCAAAAACGTGAAGTTTGATCCCCACAATGTAGACCTGGACTGGCTAGACGCACATTATCCTGCAAAGACACGATTGAAGGGTGGCGATTAACGCTTGTGAGCTTCTTGTGTGGGATAGTTGCGGCCACGACGCGACTATGCCGCTCCTTCGATGGTGTCATGACCAGGGCCGACCGAACCCTTTGCCTTGAACCCCGTAAGCTCTTGCCTCCGTACCCGGACGGCAGGTGTCGTTTTGCCGTTATACCAGTCAGCATTCCATGTTCTGGAGAGGTGCAATGCGGCACGATTCGCGAGGACGGCACCCCCCTGTTGATTCGATTGCTGGACCCTCATTTAAGCAGCTCGGGGCGCTTGGTCTGGTACGGTTTGGCTGGAGGCCCGACACTGTCTTGCCGGTGATGTGACGACCGAAGCCGCTCGGCTGAATGATGCCGGAGCATGACGCGGCTGCGCAAGGTAGCTTACCGGCGAATTCCCGACAAGGGTGTGGAAATCCGCTTTGGCGGTTCTATCATGGACGGGCAGGCCCCGCGCGCCGCGGGGTTCGTTTTTTGGAGCGTCATCAGTGAAGGCACAGGTGTTGACGGGCATCCGGCGGATGGAACTGGTCGAACAGGACCCGCCCCGGATCGAGCAGGATAACGACGTACTGCTGAAGATCGACATGGTGGGCGTCTGCGGCAGCGACGTGCACTACTACGAGACCGGCCGAATCGGCGAGCAGCGGGTCCGGTATCCCCACCGCGTGGGGCACGAGTGCGTGGCCACCGTGGTCGAGGTCGGCCCGGCGGTGGACCGCCTGAAGATCGGCGACGAGGTCGTCATCGAGCCGGCGGTGGTCTGCCACGCGTGCGATCAGTGCCTTGCCGGGCGCGAGAACACCTGTCGCAACCTCAAGTTCCTGGCCTGCCCGGGCCAATTACAGGGCTGTCTGTGCGAGCACATCGTCATGCCCGAGGAGTGCTGCTTTCCCACACAGGGCAAGCTGACACGCGAGCAGGCCGTCCTGTGTGAGCCGTTGGCCGTCAGCATCTACGCCGTGCAACAGTCGCGGATCGGCGCCGGCAGGTCGGCCGCCGTCCTGGGCTGCGGGCCGATCGGGCTGGGCTGCCTTCTGGCGGCCCGTGCCGAGGGCGTCCAGGCCCTCTACGCGACGGATA
>DSDH01000669.1 GCA_011055475.1 Phycisphaerales bacterium
CCAAAATTGCTGTAATCCCAGCTTTCGATGAAACCGTCCTGGATGATGTCCCAGAGTTTCTGCACGTCGCTGGCCAGAAAGACCCGGCCAACCTCCTCGTCAAACTGCGTACCGAGGCCTTTTTCGATCTCCGCCAGGGCCCGCCGGATGCTCATGGCGTCGCGATAGACGCGTCGCGAGGTCATCGCGTCGAAGGCATCGGCCAAGCCGATGATCTTGCTGATCAGTGGAATCTGGTCGCCCTTAAGACCCTCCGGATAGCCCTTGCCGTCCACCCGCTCGTGGTGGTACAGCACGCCGGGAACGATGTCCTTCATCTGTTTGATATCCGAGAGAATCGACGCCCCGATCCGCGGATGGGCCTTGATCCGGTTGCGTTCGTCCTCGGTCAGAGCGCCCTTCTTGCACAGGACGGCCTCGCCGACGCCGATCTTGCCGATGTCATGGAGTAGCCCGGCCAGGTAGATGCGGTGAATCTGATCCTCACTGACGGGACGGACCTCCGCGAGGCGCTCGGCGATCCACCGCGAGATGAACGCCACGCGCTCGGAATGACCCCGCGTGTATCGATCCTTGGCGTCGATGCTGTTGGTCAGGGCCTTGAGCGAGCCGATGAACAGCTCCTTCAAGTCGCCGAACAGCCGGCCGTTCTCGATGAACACGGCGCACTGGTTGGCGACGCAATTGAAGAGCTTCACGTCCACGCTGTCGAAGTCCGGCTTGCCGACCACGTTCGTGGCGACCAGGATTCCGATCATCCGGCCATTGCCCTGCAGCGGCACGGCGATGAGGCTATGAACCTGCCGGGGCCACGGGTACTTGAACGGCCCGTCGACGTCGCTGTCCAAGAGGGCTTCGGCGCCGCGGGCCAACTCGGTTTGCAGGGCCTGCTGAAGCTGATCCACGGTGAACTGGTCGATGGCTACGAGGCCCGCGCCGGCGGTCAGGACAAAACGATCCATGCCGTCGATACGCTTCTCCAGGAAAATGGCGATCCCCTCGACGTCGACCAGTTGCGTGACCTGGTCCACCGCCAGTTGCAGGTAGTTGGCGCTGGACTGCGTGACCTTCATATGGGTGCTCATGTTGTAGACGAGCATGAGCTCTTCGTAGGCCAGCGCCAGCTCCGAGCTGATCTTCTCGATCTGCTGCGCCGCGCGATGCGTCCCCGCCAGGTGGTCCAGGAACATCGCCAACAGGTCCGCCAGCAGGGCCGCGCCATGCAGCCCGGCCGTCGGGTCACCACCCGCGAGATCCTGCAATACGATGACCGCCGCCGGCTCGGTCCCGTGCATCAAGCGACCGGCGACCAGACCGGAATCATCCATCGCCTCCGAGGCGCCCCCCGCTCCGGCCCGCCGCGCCAGGTCCGCGAACTGCTCCGGCTGCCCCGGCGCCGTCGCGGGACGCAAATCGACCACACACTGGCCGACGGGGTCGAACACCACCACGCCCACGTCACGATCGGCCAGGCGACCGGCGAAATCCCGCATCCGATCCAATTCCGGCTCGGACAATGTCTGTACCGTCTGGGTCATATCACCCCCTGCTGTGCGATCCCTCTCAGGCGGCCGCGTTCGTACGAAGGACGTCCTCGATGCACTGCAAGACTTCACGGGGACTGAAGGGCTTGCCCAGACACGCCGCGATCCGCAGGGCCTCCCGCTGCTCGTCCTCGACGGCAAACCCGCGCGCCGTCAGCAGCACCACGGGGATATCGGCGGTCGTCGGCTCACGGCGAAGGTGCTCGACCAGCTCCAGGCCCGTCATCACGGGCATTTGAAAATCGGTCACGATGACATCCGGCTTCTCGCGGGTGACCACATCGAGGGCTTCGGCGCCGTTTTCAGCCGTGACGACGTCAAACCCGTTGTTGCGCAGCTTGATTGCCACGACCTGCACGATATGCACCTCATCGTCGACTACCAGAACCTTGCGTGTGTCCATCGTATCACTCCATGGTCGTTATCGTGTCGCCGCCATCTCGGCCGCCCCCAGCGGCAGTGTGAAACCAAACGTGCTGCCCTGGCCGACCGTGCTCTCGACGAACACCGTCCCGTCGTGGACCTTCTCCACGATTTGCTTGACCAGGTTCAGGCCCAGGCCCGTGCCCTTGGCGACGTTCTTGTTGGCCTCGACCCGGTAGAACTTGTCGAAGACGTGCTCCACGTCCTCCGGTGGAATGCCGACGCCGGTGTCCTTGACCGTGACGCGGATCAGGCCGTCGAGGTCATTCACCTCGGCCGCCACGGCAATCGTACCGCCCTGCGGCGTGTACTTGACGGCGTTGCTCAGCAGGTTGATGATGACCTGCTGAAGCATGTCCTTGTCCGCGTACACCTGGTCATAGAGGATGGCCGCCGGCTCCTCGAGGGTGATATTCTTCTCCTGCGCGTAGCTGCGGATCATGTCCACCGCCTCGTGGATCAGGAGGGCCACACTGAGCGTCTTCTTGTCCACCTTCACCAGACCCGACTCGATCCGCGAGATGTTCAGAATGTCCTCGATCAGCCGATTGAGCCGCTGGGCCTGACTCTGAATGATCGAACAGAAGTGCCGGATGGATTCTTCGTCCCGCGCCTCGCCGTCGACGAGCATCTCCGCATAGGCGTTGATGCTGGCCAGCGGGGTCTTGAGCTCATGGCTGACGTGGCTGACGAAATCGTTCTTCATACGCGAGACCTCCTTTTCCCGCGTGATGTCATGCAGGACGGCCACGACACTGACCACCTCGCCCCGCTCATCGCACAGACAGGAGATGATACAGTCAAACGTGCGTGTCCCCTCGCCGTGCACGATGTCCAATTCATGCTTGACGCAGGGTATCTTGCTCTGGCGGCTGTGAGTCATCAGGCCGGTGAACTCCGGGTGCGGCACGTGATCGGTCAAGGCCTGTCCGCGGCTCTGCTGCGCCGTGAAGTCGAAGACCTTTTCCGCGGTGGCGTTGGCCAGCACCAGCCGGCCAAATCCATCGCTTACGATCACGGCATCCGGGATCCGCTGCAGGATCTGTTCGGCGGCGTTCTTCTGCCGGATGAGCAATTGGTTCTCCAGCGTCAGGGCGTCCTGGCGCTGTCGGGCCTGTTCGGCCTTGTCGACCGCTCGCCCCAGACATTCCGCGACCTGATTGGCCAGCACGGCGGCCGCGTCGGCCCCGCCGCAGCGTGCCTGTGAGGGCCGATCCTGCACCACACACCGACTGAGCCGTTCGAGCCGCCCCAACAGGCCCCAGACCTGCATCGCCAGCGCGCCCAGACCCGCCAGGGCGATCATGGCGCCGCTTACTGCGGCCGCCGCGCCCCAACCGGCCACGCCGGTAAGGACCACGGTTGTCAGACCCACTGCGGCCGCGCCGATGCACGCTGCATGCAGCACGCGCGTCCGCTGAAACACCCTGTTCGGCTCATTCGTCGTCACCGCACCTCCTGGTTGTCGGCCGGATGGGCCAGCAGACTGACGAGCCGGCTGTCGGGATTCAAGGCGGCCGCCTTCTCATAGGCCGCCTGGGCCTGGGTCAACTGACCCAATTGCTGGTGGCAACGGCCCCTCATCAGCCAGGCAAAACCGCCGAGCCGCTCACTGGTCGAGATTCCTCCGAAGGTCTCCAACGCACGGGCGTAATCGGCTTGCAGGTACTGGGCGCAGCCCTTCAGGGCCACGGCATCCTCCCAGCCGGGCCGCAGGACCAGCGCCCGCTCCGCACAGGCCAGGGCCCTTGGCGCCTGACCGCCGCCCAGGGCGGCCCGGCCCATCTGCAGCCACAAGTCCGGGTTATCGCGATCCTGCACGCTCAGGGCGTCGTAAACCCCCACGGCGCGGCCATACTGTCCGGCCTTCATACTGCACGTGGCGAACACCTGCTGGTAGGCGGTCTTTTGAGGGCCATCCGCCGTCCGCGCCAAGTTCTGGAAGAGGTCCGCTGCCCGGGCCCACTGCTCCTGAGCGATGTAGCAGTAACCCAGCGATTCCATGACCTCAGGGTTGTCATCATCCAGCACCAGCGCCTGTTGATAGGCCAGGGTCGCCCCCGCCACGTCGCCACGACGATGGCGAATATCCCCTTCGGCGATGCGCAGACGCACGTTGTTGGGCATGAGGGCAATCTTCGATTCCAGCACGCCCAGCGCCTCGTCGTAGCGTCCCTGCGCCGCGGAGGCCTGGACCATGAGCATGATGTATTCCTCGTTGCGGGGATCCAGCTCCAGGGCCTTCTGGAAGCAGTCCGATGCACGATCGGGATCCTTGTTCGCCTGGGCGATGGTCCCCAGATGCGCCCACGAACGATGGAGTCTCGGGTCGATCTCTACGCTCCGAGTGAGGCACTGCTCCGCTTCGTCCAACTGCCCCATCGCCATGGCCACCTCCCCTTTCAACGCCTGGGACTCCGCGTTGTCCGGATCGATGGCGACGCATTGGGAGATGAGCTTGTACGCCTCATCCAGCCGGTCTTCCTTCAACAGATCACGGACCAGCGGCAGTTTGGCCTTGGACGACGCGCGCTCATACCGCAGGCGTGCCTCTTGTTTGCGTTGTTGATGTGTGTTGCATCCTGCCGTGGCCAACATCCCGACGGTCAGCAGAAGTGTCAGTGTCGCCTTGATTCGTTCCATCGTGTTGCCCTCGTTCGCCGCGGAATCTATGAGTTTAAGGCCCCGGCCGACGGTTGCCGCCGGCCGGGGTTCGATGCGCGGTTCCTAGAACCGGTTCCACATCTTCTGGTCTTCCGCTTCGATCGCATCGATCATGATGCGTTCGATGACGTCGTCGCCGGCGCCGCCGCGGTACTGCACGATCCGCTCACGCAGCCGGATCGCCTCGAGATACGTGGGCCGCAGGTGCAGCGCCCAATTAAGCTCGTCCAGAGCACCGTGGCTGTCGCCCTTGGAGAACAGGGCCACCGCCCGGGCGTAGCTGTCCTCGGCCAGCCGCGTCGTCGTCAGCCAGTTCAGCCGCTGCCGCGCCCCCGCGCGCTTGCGCTTTACATCCTCGGCCCGCGCCAGGCCTTCCACCTCCGCGGGATCGTTGACAATGTGAGGGGTCAGCAGAATGATGACCTCGTCGCGGTTGGTCACGTCGTCGGTCTTCCTGAACGCCTCGCCAACAAAGGGAATATCGCCCAACAGCGGCACCTGGTTGCGCGTGTTGGAGATCTTGTCGCGGAACAGGCCACCGATCACGATGGTCTCGCCGTCCTTGACGATGATGTTGGTCAGCAGTTCCGCGCTCGTTTCGTCGGGCACCCCCTGAGCGTTCAGTTCACCCGTGCTGTCCTTGGGGTAGATGTCCATGCGGATGTACCCGTCGTTGGCGATGTAGGGCCGAAACGACAGCTTGGTGCCGGTTTCCAGGAACTTGACGGCCCCCTGCTGGACGCCGCCGCCGGAGGTCTCGACATCGCCCTCGCGATAGCCGAGCTTCTTGCCGATGTAGACCTGGCCGAGCTGCTTGTTGATGGCGAGGATCTTCGGATTGGCCAGTACTGTCACATCCGTGATGGTCTCCAGGGCCGTGATGAACAGCGAGACGTCCCCGGTCGTGATGCCGACCTTCAAGCCGGTGTCGGCCTTCGAGGCGAAGCCGCCGATATCGATGGGTGTGCCGTTCTGGCCGCCCTGCGCCCAGTTGGCCGCCGTGGCCTTGGTGATGCTCGCGCCGGCCGCGAAGTTCAGGTCGATGCCCATCTCAAAATCCTCGGTCAGCTTGGCGCTCAGGATCGTCGCCTCCACGAGGACCTGCTCG
>DSDH01000383.1 GCA_011055475.1 Phycisphaerales bacterium
CTTATCGTGCTCCCAGCGGGCGGCCCAGAGGATGCGGGCCGGGCCGGGCGAGCGCCCGGTTCGCAGCGGAAAGGGGTCGATGCCGGGCGGATGAACGGCGGTCTTGTCGCGAAGGCGGTCGATCTGGACGAGGGGGCGATAGTCCGGCATACGGCGAAAGAAGGTCGCCAACGCGTCGAGAAAGCTGTCGCGGTGGTAGGCGGAATTGAACCACACGGCCCGCGCCGCCAGGGCCGTGGTGAAGTTGGTCAAGGCATACTGATAATCCCGCTCGCTCTCGAACCGCACCGGGTAGGTGAGCTGGTTTTCATGAAAGTACACCACGGCCGGCAGCGAGGCCACCGGCCCATCGACCAGGCCGCGAAACTCGGCCAGGTTGAGCATGTCCGAACAGAACAGCACCTCCCATCGCCGCCCGGCCGAGGTCCATCGGGCCGACTCCTCGGCGAAGGTGATCGCCGCGTGCCGCATGCGCCACTTCCACTTGGTGGCCGGCAGGGTCAGCAGGTCCCAGTCGTGTCGGCTGTGCGCCCGCCAGCCATCGACAAAGGCCCGGTGGCTGCCGCCGTAGTAGGGTTCCAGGGCGAGAATCCGCATGGGCTGCTCCGTCGATGACGTTCAATTCGTGAAACGCCATGATACGAACGACGGGCCCAACCGGCCAGCCCGAATACCGATTCGTTCGAGCCTCAGCGCGCCGGCAGAATAGACCGCAGGCCCGGCACGGTAACGCATGTGTCTCCCCTTCCGTTCGTACTGCCGCCGCAAGGTCGGCTTGGCCTTTCCTGCCGATCCTTGCGGCCCCACCCCAAATCTGCTGCACGTCCCCGGCGGCTACGACATGGTGTTTCAAACAGGCCCTGCACAGTGAATCCACGGCCGGCTTTTCCCATCACCCTCGTGCCCCGGTTACGTTGTCGTCCATATGGGGAATCTTCTTGAGTGTTCATGGGTATTTTTACTGATTCTTATTACGGGAATATCCCCTATATTCCTATAAGAGTATCGTGGTTGCTCTCCTGGATGACCCCGCGACTTCTGGATCTTGGCCAGCCAAAACTTGGGCTTTGTCGGTCAGGCCCCCCTGCCTTATGGGAAGTCCGTTACGCCACCTGACCAGAAAACAGACTATTCGACGGAGGTCAGTCCCACGCGGATGGCGTATTTGGTCAGTTCGGCGACGCTGTCGATGCCGAGCTTGGCCATGGTCTTACGCCGACGGGCGTCGATGGTCTTGGGGCTCCGGTTGAGCCGCAGGGCGATCTGCCCGACGGTTTTGCCCTCGGCCAGAAGCTGGACGAGCAGGCGTTCCTGGTCGTCCAAGGAGGAGTCGTCGCCGGGCGCCTCGCCGTTGAGGCAGCAGCGGTAGTTCTCGGCCATGATGCTCCGTGTCTTGGTGCACAGATACATCTGCCCCTGGGCGACGGTGCGAACCGCGTCGATGAGCTCGTCGAAGGTGCATTCCTTGGCGAGTA
Organism: Phycisphaerales bacterium; assembly: GCA_011055475.1. GTDB lineage: Bacteria > Planctomycetota > Phycisphaerae > Sedimentisphaerales > Anaerohalosphaeraceae > DSDH01. The sequence goes on from DSDH01000383.1 coordinate 1,476, forward strand.
TGCCGAGGATTCCGGCCTCCTGGGCGCGACCGATGACGCCGCCGGTCACCTGGGCGGTCAGACCCAGAACGCGTGTGGTCCCATTCCGGGTGATCCGCCGCGCCGCCTCGATGCCATCCACCTGGGGCATCATGACGTCCAGAATGGCCACGTCGGGCCGACAGCGCTCCACCAGTTCGAGGGCGGCTCGGCCGGTGGCGGCTTCACCGACGACCTCCATGTCGTCCCGCCGCTTCAGCAGGGCCTTGAGCCCATCGCGGACAAGACCGTGATCGTCGGCGATGACGATTCGAATCAGGCCGTTCTCAACGCGTGCTTCCATCTGCTCCCGTCCCTCATCCGTGACTGTTGACCCCACACACCGCCCGTGGCGGCGCTTCCTGTAGGGTGAGACCTTCATTATGCCCAGATGGCCAACGCTGTCAATCGGTGTTGTTGCCCATGTTCTCCGGGGAAATGCCTCGCGCCGTCTCCGGACTAACCCGCATCCCACGATCACGACCGACCGCCGGCAAAGCAAGAGGTCGGGTTGCTGTCCCACGGCCCCATGGAGGTGAAAACGAATCCTTGACGCCGCGGGAAACACCGTGTACTGTTCCGCTCCGGAGTCGGACCAGGGATTGGATGGACACAAGGGTTTGACCGGGACGTGCCTCGGCACCTCAGCGGATACCAACGAAAAACTGAAAGGGGAACGCATGTTCACGACGATTGTTGATGTGACGGCTCGGGAGATTCTGGACTCGCGGGGCAACCCGACGGTGGAAGTCGACGTGATGCTGGAAGACGGCTTATTCGGCCGGGCCGCAGTGCCCAGCGGTGCCAGCACCGGGGTGCACGAGGCCGTGGAACTCCGCGACACCAAGAAAAAGCGATACCTGGGCAAGGGGGTGCTCCAGGCCGTCAAGAACGTCAACGAGATCATCGCCCCGGAGGTGTTGGGCATGGACGCCACCGCCCAGGAGGAGATCGATGCGCTGATGATCGAGCTGGACGGCACCGACAACAAGGGAAAGCTCGGCGCCAACGCGATTCTGGGTGTGTCGCTGGCCGCCGCCAAGGCCGCCGCGGCCGCCGCGGAGCTGCCCCTGTACCGTTACATCGGCGGTTGCAGCGCCAATATGCTGCCCGTTCCCATGATGAATATCCTTAACGGAGGAAAGCACGCGGACAACAACGTGGACTTCCAGGAGTTCATGGTCATGCCCGTGGGGGCCGAGAGCTTCCCGGAGGCGTTGCGGATGGGGGCCGAGGTCTTCCACACGCTCAAGGGCGTGCTCAAGGCCAAGGGATACAATACGGCCGTCGGGGACGAGGGCGGCTTCGCGCCGTCGCTCAAGACCAACGAGGAGGCCATCGAGGTCATCCTGGAGGCGATCAAGAAGGCCGGCTACAAGGTCGGCAAGCAGATCGCCATCGCGCTGGATCCGGCGGCCTCGGAGATGTGGGTCAAGAGCAGCAAGGGATACAAGTTCTTCAAGTCGAAGCCCGACAAGAAGGTCTCCTCGGCCGACATGGTCAAGCACTGGGCCGGCTGGGTGGCCAAGTACCCGATCGTGAGCCTGGAGGACGGCCTGGCCGAAGACGACTGGGACGGCTGGAAGGCCCTGACCGACAAGCTCGGTGACCGGTGCCAGCTCGTCGGCGATGATCTGTTTGTGACCAACACCGAGCGTCTGGCCCGCGGCATCGAGACCGGCTGCGCCAACTCGATCCTCATCAAGGTCAACCAGATCGGCACGCTCACCGAGACGCTCGAAGCGATCGCCCTGGCCCGGCGCAACGGCTATACGGCCGTCATCAGCCACCGCAGCGGCGAGACCGAGGACAGCACGATCGCCGATTTGGCGGTGGCCACGGGCGTGGGCCAGATCAAGACCGGCTCGGCCTGCCGGACCGACCGCATCTGCAAGTATAACCAGTTGCTGCGGATCCATGAGGAACTCGGCAGCGCGGCCCAATACGGCGGCCAGATCTTTCCGTACTAGCCGCCTGTTGAAAAAGTGTCACCCCGGACTTGATCCGGGGTCCACGCTCGACGTGTGGTGTGCTCTGCACGTAAAGCGTGGATTCCCGCTGGAGTGGAAACACGCCGCAGGCGGGCGGGAATGACGAAAAGGGCCCGTTTTTTTGGCCCGTACATTTTTCAACGGACCGCTAGGCCACCCGATGGGCGCCGTCGGGGGCCGTCACGCACGGTCGGGTGCCCCGATGACTTCGGTTCAGACCGATAGGGATAGTGACATGCGGGTGGTAGCCGCGGGACTGCGGTGCGTGTTGTTCTGCATCTTCTTCACCGGCGGCGCCACAGCCATTGTCCTGTCCGCCCTGGCCGATGAGTTGGCGGTCTATTACGAGCAGCGCGGCATCCCGGCCCGCATCGAGGCCCGCAACGAGCGCATCCGGCGGTTGTGTGCCCAGTACGAGCAGCAGATCGCCCAGCTCAAGGCCGACCCCTCATTGGCGGCCAAGCTGAAGACCTTCACCTTTCGGGACAGGCCCGATGCCGAGGACACCGCCTTTCCCCAAGCCTCGGCCGCGGACCTGGCGGCGGCCCGGGAGGCGCTGATGCAGGAGATCGACGGGGAGACCGTTGCGGATCCGGTTCCGACGTGGGTCCGCCGGTGCAGCGAGACGAAGAACCGCAGAACCTTGTTCGTTGCCGGCATTGGACTGATTCTGATTACCTTCATCTTTTTTGGATCGACACGGCCGGAGACAAGCCGCAGAAAGTCTCGCGCTAACGAGGGCAAGGACGGCTGAAGACCGGCCAAGAATCCGAATCGCCTGCGCCCGCAGGCGCCAAGCTACGCCGGCCCACCGACGAACTGACTTTTTCTGTTGTCGCGCGCCGTCCCTGCCGATATAATCCGCAGCAAGCAAACGCACGGAGAAGTTTTTGTGTGTTTTCCCGGAAAAATCGCTTGCAGTGACATTTCGGCCCTGCTAGAATGAACCATGCCCTTGGGGGGTTCGTAGTGAACAGCAGGGGTGATGAGGGAGAACAAAAGTAACGGACTCATAGAGGAAATATATAAGCATAATGCCCTCCTCCTCCTTTTTAGACTAGGTCATCAAGACCTAGGAACCGGAAGCAGCGTCGCTCCTCCTCGACGCTGCTTTTTTTCTGCGCTCACCGGGGTGGGTACATGGCTCCGCCGGGATCGCCTTTGAAAATGCGACGACCCAAGTTGTTTCTGCGTAAAGATGCACCCCATCGAAGGGCGGGAATGTGCCTGCTGTGTTCCCAGATCCTCAGCGGGCGTGCGGGCCGGGCCAGATCAGCGTGTTAAAGAGGATTTGTAGATAGGCGGGGTGTTGAAAATCCTCCGCCTTGTGGCCCGGCTGGTAATAGAAGACCCACCCGGCCCCGGCGGGCTTGAGCCATCCGGCCCGGTCCTGCATGAACGTCCGCCCGGTCTGGGGATCGGTGCAGCGGAAACCGAACAAGACCGTTTTGGTGCGGCCGTCGCTGAAGTGTTGGTTGAGAAAGACCTCTGTATCGGGCAGGTCGAATGCCGGAAAGGTCGCCTCGACGGCCGGCTGATCCGAGCTCAGGTACGCCGCCGGTCGATCGTAGGGCACGTTGTGCGTCGTGATGAAGTGGCCCGGGGCCAGGTTGACCACAGTGTGGGTGGTATTGTGAATCACCCGCCAGGCCCCGGCGGGCGCATCGACCGGGAGAATCCGGATGCCGGTCAGGTCCAGCCAATCCGGATTGTTGCGACGGGCCGAGGCGATCCCGTGGTGCAGGATGACCAGTCGGCCGCCCTGCTTGGCGTACTCGATCAGGGCGTGTTCGGTCTGGCGATCCATCGCGCCATGGATGTACATAAACACGGCGTGGTGGCCCGCCAGGACCGGGGGCATTTCCGCCGGCGTGACGATCCGGTACTCGAATCGGCCCCGTGGAGCGAGCGCTTCGGCCAGGACACGCACGGGGCCCTGCTCATCGGCAACAAGGAGAACCAAGCCAGCGTACTCCGATCTTGTTATAGGGGTATCCCCCTGCTGCCGAGGGGTCGCCGCCGCCAACAGGGCCACGGACACCGCCCAATACAGAACCTGCGCTTTCATTTTCTTCCTTTCGGTGCGGTGGGTTTGTTCCGTCGAGCCGCGGCGCGGTACTGACCGGGCGACACGCCCAGCCGCTTCTTGAACACACGTCCGAAGTAGGCCGTGGAGCGGAAGCCGACCAGTTCAGCGACCTGCCGCAGTTCCAGATCGGTCGTCTCCAGCAGCCGGCGGGCA
>DSDH01000613.1 GCA_011055475.1 Phycisphaerales bacterium
ATCGCCGACACCGACGGCAAGACGTGGGCCGAGAAGCTCGCCGAAAACGCCGAACGCGACGCCCACGGCAACGTGCAACTCTCCGGCACGGGCGCCCTGGCCGACTATATGGCCTCCGAGGTGAAGACCAAGCTCAAAATCAAGCGCGTCCGCGCGGACACCTTCGGCTACCTGCAGCGCAGCTTCGCGGGATTGCAGTCCGAGGTTGACGCCGATGAGGCCCGACGGTGCGGTCGCCAGGCCGTGGCCTACTCCAAGACGATGGACAACGGCTCGGTCGCCATCCGGCGCACGGGAAACGGCGACCGCTACGTGGCGGAGCTGTTCCGCACGGACCTGTCCGCCGTGGCCGAGAAGACCAAGTCGATGCCCGACGAGTTTATCAACAGCAAGGGCAACGGCGTCACCGAGGCGTTCCTGAAGTACGCACGGCCCCTGGTCGGCGTGCTGCCGAAGACAGTCTATTTGGGCACACGGCCCCGCGTGTAGGCGTCCGATCGGGCGCCGGACCGCGCAGGCGGGAGGGCCGCATGGAACCGGTCACGAAGACCAAGATCATCGCCACGCTCGGACCCGCGTCCAACACGGTGGAGACTATCGAGCGGCTCCTGGCCGCGGGCGTGGATGTGGTACGGCTGAACTTCTCGCACGGCGACGAACAGACCCACGAGGCGATGTTGCAGGCCGTCCGGTCGGCCGCCGGCCCGAAGCGCACGATCGCGGTCATGGGCGATCTGTGCGGCCCGAAGATTCGCACCGGCCGCATCGAGCCCGAGCCGCAAATGCTGGAACCGGGGCAGGAAGTGACTATTGTCCCCGATCTGGAGATCGGCTCCGCGGCACGTTTTGGCACGAATTACCCGCATTTCGCCGACGAGGTGAAGGCCGGCGACCGCATCTTCATCGACGACGGCCGTCTGGCCCTGCAGGTCATCGCCGAGATCGAGGGCGCCGTTCACTGCCGCGTTGACGTGGGGGGGGCCCTCCGCAGCCGCAAGGGGATCAATCTGCCGGATTCCCGGCTGAGCACGCCGTCGATCACCGACCGGGATTGGGCCTGGGTTGACTGGGCCGTCGGGCACGAGCTCGATTATCTGGCCCTGAGCTTCGTACGCAGCGCCGATGACGTGCTGACCCTCAAGCAGCACCTGGCCGAGCGCAATGCCCCCCTGAAGGTCGTCTCCAAGATCGAGACGCCCCAGGCCATCTCCGACCTGGAGAACATCGTCAAGGCCTCCGACGCCGTCCTCGTGGCCCGGGGCGACCTGGGCGTCGAAATGTCGCTCGAAGAGGTGCCCTTGCTGCAGAAACGCATCACCCACCTGTGCCGGCGCCAAGGCAAGCCCGTCATTGTCGCCACCCAGATGCTTCAGAGCATGATCGACGTGCCCGAACCCACGCGGGCCGAGGTGAGCGACGTCTCCAACGCCGTGATCGATCTGGCCGATGCGGTCATGCTGTCCGGCGAGACGGCCGTCGGCCGCTACCCCGCCCAGGCCGTGCGGATGATGGACCGCATCACGCGAACCGCCGAGCAGTTCCTCGAGCACGCCGAATACGCCAAGCCCGTCCACGCCTTCACCGATGCGCCCCTGGCCGTCCGGGCGGCCCTGATCCGGGCCGTCGGCCAGGTCGCCGAGGACGCCGGGGCGCGTTGCGTGGCCGTCTGGACCACCAGCGGCATCACCGCGCAACTGCTCAGCAAGGCCCGCATCGACGTGCCCATCCTGACCATCAGCGACACGCCCCGCATCTGCCGCCAGATGAACCTGTACTACGGCGTGCTGCCCTGCCACCACCCGCAACCGGCCGATCTGCCCGACCTGATCCGACTCGTGGACCAGATCCTCCTCGAAAAGGAGTGGGCCCGCGCCGGCGACCGCGTGCTGCTCCTGGCCGGCGCGCCCCTGACCGACTCGACCACCGTCGACACCCTCACCGTCCACACCGTCGCCGCCACCGAGGTCTGATCGCGGCGGGGGCCTCCGTGCCGTCGCCAACGCGTGAGACCTTCAATCCGCATCCTCCGCGGACTCGACGACGTACCACGTGCGGCCCTTTGCGGGCACGGTGATGCGCAGCGTCGCGTCGTACTCCCGATCCAGGGCCACCGTCGCGCCGTTGGGGGCGAGTCGGAACCGACGGGTGATCAGGCCGTTACTCAGGGCGATCTCGGCCGGTTTGTCCGTTCGATAAACCCTGGCCTTGTACGCCGAGCCGTCGATGAGCCAGTCCGTCGGCACCGACCAGCCCGACGGCCCGGAGAACAAGGGCAGCTCGCCCAACCGGCCCCGCCAACCAGACTGACTTGACTCATCCGCCCCGGCCGAAACCATCGGGGCCCACCCCAGACCGATCAACCCCATCACCAACAACGCAGGGACTCTCATGGTCTCGACACCCTCCCAAAAATGCGCAGGTCCCGCGGCTAGGCGAACAGGGCCTCGACGAACTCGTCCGGGTCGAACGCCGCGATGTCCTCGGGCGTCTCGCCGAGCCCCACGAACTTGACGGGGATGTCCAGCATATCCTTGATCGCGATCACGATCCCCCCGCGGGCGGTGCCGTCCAACTTGGCCAGGAATATGCCCGTGACCTCGATGGCCTCGGTGAACACCTTGGCCTGTTGGATCGCGTTCTGGCCGGTCGTGGCGTCCACGACCAGCAGCACCTCATGCGGCGCGCCGGGGATCTTGCGGGCGGCGACGCTTCGAATCTTGGCCAGCTCGTCCATCAGCGGCTTTTGCGTGTGGAGCCGCCCGGCCGTGTCCAGGATCAGGTAGTCCGCCCCGCGCGCCAGGGCCGCCTCGCATGCATCATAGGCCACTGCCCCCGGATCGGCCCCCATCTGGTGCTTGACGATCTGCACGCCGATCCGGTCGGCCCAGATGCTGAGCTGCTCGACCGCCGCCGCCCGGAACGTATCGCACGCGGCCACGATGACCTTCCGCCCGTCGCGGCTCAGGGCATACGCCAGCTTGGCGATGCTGGTCGTCTTGCCCGACCCATTGATCCCCGCGACGAGGATCACCGTCGGACCCGACTCGGCCGCGTGCAGCTCCCGATCCCGGGCGGGCCAGTATTCCTTCATCCGCTCTTTGAGGAACGGCAGGATGTCCTCACTCTTGGCGATCTTGCGGCTCTTGTAGGCGGCCCGCAGGTCCTCCATCAGCCGCTCCGTCGTCGCCACGCCGATATCGTCGGCGATCAGCGTGGCCTCCAGCTCGTCGAGCAGGTCCTCGTCGATCGCCCGGCCCAGCGTCAGCAGGCTCCCCAGGCTGGAGGTGATCTTGCGACGCGTCTTGCCCAGGTGGTCCCGCAGGTACGCCACCGTCTTGCTGAACAGTCCCATAGCCTCTCCCGAAACAGGCGCTTTGTCGTCGCCCGAGTGTCCCAGATGAGCAGCCGGTTTGCAAGGCGCAACCCGTCCGTCCAGAAGCGCCAAGACGCTGTGAGATCGGGCGCGGCCTGCGGCATCTTCAAGCCAGGAAGACGCGCCGGAGGTCTCCGCGCCCCGTGCAGTCCGTCGCGAGCATAGGCGGCCCCCCAACCAAAAGCCTTGCGTGAGCGGGGCGATCTGGTATGTTGACAGGTCCTTCTGGACAGGAACGAAGATGGGCTGCGTGCCCATACCACAGGATACCTTTGAGCATGGGAACAGGCCAGATGAACGACGCATTGAAGACCCGGGGCGTGTCGGACCTCGACGAGTTGTGCATTCAGACCATCCGATTTTTGAGCATGGACGGCGTCCAGGCCGCCAAGAGCGGCCATCCCGGCATGCCGATGGGCATGGCCGCCGCCGCCTACACCTTGTGGACGCGGCACTTACGCTTCAACCCCGCCGATCCGAAGCTGCCCAACCGGGACCGGTTCGTTCTCTCGGCCGGGCATGGGTCCATGCTCCTGTACTCCCTGCTGCATCTGAGCGGGTACGATCTGCCCCTGGAGGAGCTCAAGAACTTCCGCCAGTGGGGCTCCAAGACGCCGGGCCACCCGGAATACGGCCTGACGCCCGGCGTCGAGGTCACCACGGGGCCGCTGGGCCAGGGGCTGGCCAACGCCGTCGGCATGGCCATCGCGGGCAAGTACCTGGCCGCCCGCTACAACCAGCCGGACCTGGAGCTGTTCAACTACCGCGTCTACGTCCTCAGCGGCGACGGCTGCCTGCAGGAAGGCGTCGGGCAGGAGGCCTCCAGCCTGGCCGGACACCTCGGCCTGGACAACCTGATCGTGCTTTACGACGACAACCACATCACCATCGACGGCAAGACCGAGCTGTCCTTCACGGAGGACCGCGTCAAGCGTTACCAGGCCTATGGCTGGCACGTCATCCCCGTGCCCGGCGACGGCACGGACATGGACGCCCTGGAGAAGGCCCTGGCCGAGGCCAAGGGCCAAAAGGGCCGGCCCACGCTGATCGCCTTCCGCTCGCATATCGGGTTCGGGTCGCCCAACTTTCAAGACACGCACACCGCCCATGGGGCGCCGCTGGGTGACGAAGAAATCGCCCTCATCAAGAAGAACTTCGGCTGGGACCCGGATAAGAAGTTCCACGTGCCGGCCGAGGTCTACAAGCACATGGTCTCGCTCAAGGACAAGGGCGCCGCTCTTCAGCAGGCCGAAGAGCGCAAGTGGGCCGAGTACCGCAAGCGCCACCCGCAGGCGGCCGGCGAGCTCGAGGCCCTGAAGACGGGCCGGCCCACTATCGATCTGACGCCCCTGCTGCCCACCTTCGACGCCGGCAGCAAGATCGCCACGCGCAAGGCATCGGGCATGACGCTCGATGCGCTGATGCCGCACTTGCCCTTGGTAATGGGCGGCTCGGCCGACCTGACGCCCTCGAACAACACGCGGTTCAAGGGCGCCGAGGACTTTCAGAAGGATCACCCCGCCGGGCGCTATATACGGTATGGCGTTCGGGAGCACGCCATGGCCGCGATCATGAACGGCCTGGCCGTCACGGGCATCCGCCCTTATGGCGGGACGTTCCTCGTGTTCAGCGACTACATGCGCGGGGGCATGCGTGTCGCCGCATTGTCCCATTATCCCACCATCTTCGTGGGAACACACGACAGCATCGGCGTCGGGGAGGACGGCCCCACCCATCAGCCCGTCGAACACCTCGCCTCGCTGCGGGCCATGCCGAACATGATCGTCTTCCGACCGGCCGACGCCAATGAGACCGCCCAAGCGTGGAAGTGGGTTCTCGAGAATCCGACCGGTCCGGCGGTGCTGGCCCTGACGCGGCAGGGGCTGCCCGTGCTGGATCAGGACCGCTACCCCAAGGCCGCCGATGGCGTGCCTCGCGGCGCGTACGTGCTCGTGCCACAGGACAAGCCGGATGTGTTGCTGCTGGCGACCGGCTCGGAGGTGTACTTGGCGCTGGAGGCCGCCGAGACGCTCGCGGGACAAGGTATTCGCGCTCAGGTCGTCTCCATGCCCTGCTGGGAGCTGTTTGAGCGGCAGGACCAGGCGTACAAAGACGCGGTGCTGCCGCCTGGCGTCAAGGCCCGCGTGGCCGTCGAGGCCGGCGTCGAGCTCGGCTGGCACAAGTACATCGGCCCGGAGGGCGTGTTCATCGGCATGAAGACGTTCGGGGCCTCGGCGCCGCAGGCCCGCTGCTTCCAGGAGTTCGGCATCACCACCGACGCCGTCGTTCAAGCCGCTGAAAAACTGCTCAAGTAACCCGGACGCTCCGCAAAGCGAAATCAAATC
>DSDH01000178.1 GCA_011055475.1 Phycisphaerales bacterium
CACCTGCCCGATCCGTTGCGGGTCGGCGCACACCGCCCGCATTTCGGCGTCGGGGGTTATCTGGAATTGCAGCCCCTTGCAGGTCGCCGCTTCGGCCGCCCGGCGATGCGCCTCGGCCGCCAAGGGCACCACGTCGAACACGCACCGTTGCAGCGGCATCGACCCGGCCTGAAGCTTGGCCATATCCACCAGATCGTGCACCAGCCCCCCAAGCCGTCGGCAATCGCCGTCCATGGCCTCCAGATAGCGCCGCACCCGTCGACCCGGCCGACCCGCCACGCCCGCCAGCAGATTCGACAGGCCGCTCTGCAAGCCCGTCAGCGGCGTACACAACTCGTGCGAGATCGCCGCGATAAACTCGCTCTTGGCCCGCTCGGCGGCCACCTGCTCGCTGATATCGCAGACCACCACCACATGGCCCAGGAAGTGCCCCCATTCATCGGTCATGGCCCGCCAGCGAAACTCCAGCGTCCGCCCGTCGTCCGTCCCATGCTCCAGCCGACCGGGTTCCTGCCGCGTGTTCTCGGATGCCTCACGGATACGCGGCGAGACGCCGATGCGCTCCAGGGCCGCGTCCAGAACCGCGCCGGCCGTTCCCTCCTCCAATCCCAACAACCGCCACCCCGCCGGGTTGCTGCTTTCGACGCCGCCCTGCTCATCCAAGAGAATCAACCCCTCGGCGAGCTGGTGCACTGCCAGGTCCAGCTTGCTCTGCGCCGTCTGCATCAACGTACGGACGGATTCCTGTACCAGGTCCATCTGGTCCGCAAGCCCGCCCTCTACCTGTGCCTGAAGCGACCAGAGGGTCCGCTCGGCCAGGTCAAGCTCGCGCAGCAGCCCGTTGAGCAGGTCCTCCTTGCTGAGCACGGCCGCGGGCCCTTGGCCCGTATCCACACCAATGCACTCACAGCCCGCCTGCTGCATCCGGGCCAAGGCCTCGCGCACGGAGGTCTCCCCGGGCAGAATCAGCTCATACCAGCCGTCCTCCGGTGGATCGCCGTATTCTGCGAGTTCATCGATCCGGACCACGTTATCGGGCCTTTCCGTGTATCCCGCCCCAGCGGCGCCCCGTTGCCGGTGCAACAAAGGCCGCGTGCCCGATATCGACCAGCCCACGTGCCCGCTTAATCGATCCGTCGGTCAGTCGTCGTAATGGCCCGAGAGGAATCGATCGAAATCGACGCCCTTTTGCTCCCCCGTTTGCATGTCCTTTATGATGATCCGCCGGTCTTCGAGAAACTCCCGCCCCAGGATGGCGACCCGCCCGGCGTGGGCCGCGGCGGCCCACTTGAGCTGCTTGCCCAGCCCGGCGGGCTTGTAGGCCATGTCCGCGGCCCGACCCGACCGCCGCAACGCCGCGACCGCCTCCACCGCCGTCTCCATCAGCGCTTCATCCAGGCAACACACGGTCCAGTCGAGCCGTCGCGTCGGCAGATCATCGGCCAGAAGCCCCTTCTCGCGCAGCAGAATCTCCAACACGCAATCCCCCATCCCCATGCCCGTCGCGGGCATCGCCGGGCCGCCGAAATCGGCCAGGAGATTGTCGTACCGCCCCCCGCCGCAGATCGCCCGCAGCGAACCGGTCGCCTCATGCACCTCGAACACCACCCCCGTGTAGTACGCCAAGCCCCGCACGATGCCCGGATCGAACCGACAATACGCCCCCATGCCCATCCGATCCAGCCATCGCATCACGTCGGCCAGTTCCCGTCGCGCCGCCTCGAAGGCCTCGGCTTGCGTCCCATCCGACAGTGACAAGCCCGCCAGATCCGCAGGATCGGTCAACTCCATGAATCGGTGGATCCCCACCGCGATCGCCTCCTCCGGCACACAGGTCCGCAGCATTTCCTCGAACGCATCGGGCGGCACCTTGGGCTTCTTGTCCAGCACCGGATAGACCGCGTCGAGCCGGCTCTCATCCAGGCCCAACCCCCGCAGGTACGCCGCCAGCAGTCGCCGGCTCGATATCCGCGCCTGCACATCCGCCGGCCCCAGCCCCACGCCGGCCAGGTAGTCCAGGGTCGTGAAAATCACCTCCGCATCGGCCAGCGGATCGGCCACGCCCACGATGTCCAGGTTCCACTGGAAGAACTCCCGCAACCGACCCTTCTGCGGACGCTCCGCCCGGCACAGACGCGGCACGGAAAACCACTTGATCGGCCGCGGCAGCGAGTTGATCTGTTGGCCTACCATCCGGGCTAGCGTCGGTGTAATCTCGGGGCGAATCGCCAGCTCCCGCCCGCCCCGATCCGTCAGATGAAACAACTGCTCGACGATCTCCTCCCCGCTCTTGACCTGGTACATCATCAGATGCTCGAAGATCGGCCCGTCATACTCCTCGAAGCCGCTCCGCCGGGAGGCCGCCTTCCACCCGTCCACGAGGAAGTTGCGGACCGCCATCACCGGCGGGTAAAAATCACGCGTGCCCTTGACCGAGGGTATCTTCATGGGGTCTCTTTCCTCACACGCCCCTCACGAACGCTTCTTCCGACGCGGCCGACGCGGCTCCAGCTTCTCAAACACCTTGTCGCTGAATTTGATCCGCATGTATTCTTCCATCTGCTTGTCGCTGGTGAAGTGCATCTCGTAATCGTAATCGTCGCCCGTCAGATCACAATCCTCGGTCTTATAACCGCGGCAGATCTTGGGCCGCATCGAGTAGATCTCACATTGATATGTCGTGTCCGACAGATGCCGGCACTTGTTCTTCACGTTCAGGTACCACTCCCCCTCCTCCACGAAGACCGTGACGTCCTCATGGCACAGGTACCAGCGTATATCGTCAAAGTCGTCCCAGTCCTTGGGGGTCTCGATGGGCAGGGCGAAGTACCGACAGCACAGACCCGTGCACCGCGTGCAGGGATTTCGCTTGGCGGGCTTCTTTTTCTTGGACTTTGCTGCTTTAGCCCTGGCTGCCACGTCACGCTCCTTGCTCATCACGATCATGCCCTTCCCTGGCTGGATTCACAGCCAAATACAGGCGGGTCATTATAGGCCGCCCCACACCCATGGTCAACTCAGCCGTCGGCTTTCGCCGCTGTACCGTTGATCCGTCTGACGGGATTGCTATAGTGATGCGAACTTTCAAGCGGTCCGGCCCGGCGGACCGAAGCCAACAATGGAGTATCTTGCGTCCAGGCACGCGATCCGGAGACGGCCATGAATCCTTGTAAACCCGTGTATATCCGCAGTCTGAGCGGCGTCGTTCTGCTCACGACGCTGGTGGTCCTGATCACCGGCTGCCAGACCACCCCGCTGGCCTCTCCGCGCATGGACCCGGAGGTCGCCTTTCGAGAATACCGCGTGGGCCAGAGCGTCAACGGCCGGCCCATCGACATCGTCGTCCTCGGCTCCGGTCCGGATACCACCTTCATCCTGGCCACCATCCATGGAAATGAACAGGCCGGCACACCGCTGGTGGAAAAACTCATCGAGCACCTGGGCCAGCGACCCTACCTGCTGCGGGACAAGACCGTCGTTATCATGCCGGTCGCCAACCCGGACGGCATGGCCCAGAACAGCCGATTCAATGCCCGAGGCGTGGACCTCAACCGCAATTTCGCCGCCCCCAACCGCACCACCGCCGCGGCCCACGGACCGGCCGGCCTGTCCGAGCCCGAGTCCCGCGTGATTGAAAAGGTCATCCGCGACTACCAGCCCGACCGCGTTGTCGCCATCCACCAACCCCTGAATTGCATCGACTATGACGGACCGGGCGAATCGTTGGCCTATCAGATGGCCACGCTGTCCGGCCTGCCCGTCAAGAAGCTGGGGGCCCGACCCGGCTCGCTGGGCTCGTTCGTCGGGCTCACGCTCAACCGCCCGATCATTACCGTCGAGCTGCCCCGACAGGCCGATCAGCTTGATCGCGATGCCCTGTGGGACCGCTACGGCCCGATGCTCCTGACCGCAGTCACCTACCGCACCCAGGCCAAGTAGTACCCCACAGGTTCACTGGGACGCTACTTCGGCAAGGGAGGCCTTCCACCGCGCGTAGGCCGCCTCGATCTGGGCCGCACTCGGTGTGCCGTCCCAGACGGCCACGCCGTATGCCACCGTCAACGTCTCACCGGGCGGCAACATGATCTCCTGCTCATGGTAGGCCATCGTCGCGGACAGATAGGCAAAGGGCTCGGTCATCGTGAACCAGGTCGCCGGTCGCGGATTGTCCGGCCCGTCGAACATCGCCACCGTTACATCATGCTCGCCGATTCGGCTGCGGTAGGCACACCACCGCGACGAAACCAGCCGCTCTTCGCCCCGGAACACCTCCCCGGGCCGCCCTTCGGCATTGAAAAACCTCCCCCCGGCGTCCATGGCCTCGACGAACCGCGCCCCCAGACCGAAATAGTGCCGTCCGCCGATCCGCGCCGGCTCCATCCCCGCCGGCCGCCGTAATTCCGACCGCCACGTCACGACGACTGCCGTTGCCCCGATGCAGGTGTCCATGGTCCGTCGCTCGTCGAGCAGGACGCGCCCGTCGGGGGCCAACCAATGCAGCGCCTCCACAAAAGTCCCGTGCAGTCCATCTTCCCCAATGTGGCTGACAGCGCTCATCGAGGCGTGCTGCTGCACACCACAACCGGCGGTCTCCCCCCAGAAGTCGACCCCATCCACCTCCAAGGCGAACATCAGTCCGTGATGGTGCAGGTGGTCCGCCGGCGCATCCCGGAGCACGTTCAAGCCCGCCGGCGTTCGCAGCTCCTTCATGTAAGGCTTGAACGGCACGCCGCCGTACTGATACAGCGAAACACGACTATCCCCCAGTTCCACAACGGCCCGTTCGGTATCGTAGCTGGCGGACGCAGTGCGACGGGTCGCCTCCGATGCACATCCCAACATCGCCGACAAAAGCCCACAGACCCACACTCCCTGTATCCATCGCATGCCTGGTCCTCCGTAATCTTTCGCACGTCTATCCCATCGGAATCCACGCCCCCATTATGGCACACGGACGATGGTCTTTCCACGGCTTGGGTCCCGGTTCAGAACGCCACGTTGACAGATCGCCCACGGAGCCTATGATGCCGTGTATGGTGAAGACGACACAGATCGAGGTTGCCACCCAGGGCCATTGCCACATCGTGGACGTCACCGATGCGGTGCGGGACGCCTTGGGCCGGCTCGGACCGGTGGATAGCGGCACCGTGGTGCTGTTCCACGTCGGCTCCACGGGGGCGTTGACCACGATCGAGTACGAGCCCGGGCTGGTCAAGCACGACATCAACGCCGCCCTGGAGCGCATCGCCCCGGCCGCGGGCCACTACGAACACGAAAAGACCTGGCACGATGACAACGGCCATGCGCACGTCCGGGCGTCCCTGCTGGGCCCCAGCCTGACCGTGCCGGTCGTGGACGGCCAACTTGCCCTCGGCACGTGGCAGCAGATCGTACTGATCGACTTCGACACCCGACCCCGCCGACGCTCCATCGTCTGCCAGGTCATCACGTAAGGACCGACCCGATGCGACGCCTGTGGGCCTGTGGACTCGTCTTGCTCGTGGCCGGTTGCAGCGAGACCTTCACCGACGTGACGCGGACCGATGGCGCCCGTGCCCAACGATTCTACGCCAACGCCGCCCCGCCGGAGGGCGCCGCCTTCCTGGTGCCCCGCGAAGAGATTGGCCGTGGCCAGGCCCAGCAGCGCAAGGTCTTCTACGAGGCCATTTACGATAACCGCGGACGTCTGCAGGTCCTGCGGCGGCACGTGCAA
>DSDH01000316.1 GCA_011055475.1 Phycisphaerales bacterium
CCTGTCCGTGGTCGTGCGGCCTGCGTCGGGTGGGTGGCATGGCCACGCAAAGCGTGGCCATGGGACGACGAACGCCCCCCTGCATCGCCAGGACATGCCCACGCGAGCGTGGGCATGCCACCCAGCCCGTATCGCCAGGACATGCCCACGCGAGCGTGGGCATGCCACCCGGCGCTTGATGGGTCGGAGCGTCCATGGGCATGCCACCCGGCGCTTGATGGGTCGGGGCGAGCGCGGGCATGCCACCCGGCCTTCGGCCTTGCGGTCGGGATGACGGTTGTGTGGCCTACGGAATCGTCGGGTGGCAGCCTTTTGCCGAAGGCAAAGGGCTGGCCCGGACCCGTCACTGATACCGTCGCGCCATGGCGTTGAGGTACGCAGGGCGGGCCGTGCCCACGCGGTCTGCTGTCAGCACTTCAACCCCGGCAGCATCGCGATGTCGGCGCCGCCCTGGGGCCATTGTCCGCTTGCCCGATGGGCGCGATGGCTCTACAATGCGGGCGAACGGCAATACTCCCACGACGGCAGGAGAGGCAAGGCATGAACCGGATGGCAGGGATTCTCACGATGGCCGTAGTGCTGATGTCATGGGGCTGTGCGGCGCACGCGTCGCCGTCGGCGCCGATGCTCACGGCAAAACCGGACTTAGGGCAGCGGGCCGAGGCCGACCCGCGGGTCCGCACGTTTGTCCGCCCGCAGCGCATCCTATGGCACGATGGCGCGGTAACCGATCCGCAGGTCCTGCTCGAAGAGCGCTCCGGACAGGTCACGCTCGACGCGTCGAACCCGTGCGTGCTCAACGCCGAGCCCCAACCGGGGGCGGTCCTGCTGGACTTCGGCCGCGAGCTGCACGGCGGCGTGCAGATCATGGTCTGGCACACGAAGGATAACCAGCCCGTGCGCCTGCGGGTGCGGTTCGGCGAGTCCGCCGCCGAGGCCATGAGCGACGTGGGCGGCGAGAAGAACGCGACCAATGACCACGCCATCCGCGATCAGAGCGTGCTCGTGCCCTGGCTGGGCACCGCCGAGATCGGCAACACGGGTTTTCGCTTCGTGCGGATCGACCTCGATCAGCCCGGGGGCTTCGTGCAGCTCAAGGCCGTGCGGGCCGTCTTTCTGCATCGTGATCTGGACTGGATCGGCTCGTTTCGCTGCAGCGATGAACGGGTCAACGAGATCTGGCGGACCGGGGCGTACACCGTGTTTCTCAACATGCAGGATTACCTGTGGGACGGGATCAAGCGCGACCGCCTCGTCTGGATCGGGGATATGCACCCGGAGACGATGACGATCCTGGCGGTGTTCGGCGGCCATGACATCGTGCCGCGCAGCCTCGACCTGATCCGGGAGGAGACGCCGCTGCCCAAGTGGATGAACGGTATCAGCTCCTACTCGATGTGGTGGGTGCGCTTGCAGCACACGTGGTACCGGTACACGGGCGATAAGACGTACCTGGCCGAGCAGCGGGCGTATCTGCTGGGGCTTCTGGATCAACTGTGCGGGTGCGTGGGGCCCGACGGCGCCGAGGCCCTGACCGGCTGGCGGTTCATGGATTGGCCGACCGCCGAGAACAAGCCCGCGATTCACGCGGGGCTGCACGCGCTGCTGGTGACGACGCTCGAGGGCGGCGCGGAACTGTGCGACGTGCTGAAGGAGGCCGATGCGGCCCAGCGCTGCCGACAGGCCGTGGAGAAGCTGCGCACCCACACGCCCGACCCGGTCGGCAGCAAGCAGGCGGCCGCTCTGATCGCTCTGGCGGGGCTGGACGACCCGGCCCGGCTCAATCGCGAGGTGCTCGCCGTCGGCGGACCGCAGGGCATGAGCACCTTCTACGGTTATTACGTCCTACAGGCGCGAGCCCTGGCGGGTGATTACCCGGGGGCGCTGGACGTGATCCGCCGGTACTGGGGCGGCATGCTGGACGTGGGGGCGACGACGTTCTGGGAGGATTTCGACCTGGCCTGGACGGAGAACGCCGGGCGGATCGATGAGCTGGTGCCGCCGGGCAAGAAGGACATCCACGGCGACTTCGGCAACCACTGCTACAAGGGCTTCCGCCATAGCCTCTGTCATGGCTGGGCGTCCGGGCCGACGGCCTGGCTCAGCGAGCACGTGCTGGGCGTGCGGATCGTCGAGCCGGGCGGTGCGGCCGTCCGCATCGAACCGCATCTTGCGGATCTGGATTGGGCCGAGGGGACCGTGCCGACCGCTCGTGGCGTGGTCCATGTGCGGCATGAACGCGGCGCCGATGGGCGCATCCGCACCACGGTCAAGGCGCCGCCGGGCGTGCGGGTGATCCGGCCCTGACGCCGGCGGTCGGTGTGCCTTGGCGGGCGCCCACAGCGGACGGATGGGTCGATGAAGACGGATTTGTGCATCGTGGGCGCCGGCCCGGCGGGCCTGATCGCGGCGATCTTCGCCACCCAGCGCGGCATCCGGACGCTGGTGGTCGAGCGCAACAGCACCGCCGGACGCAAGCTGCTCAAGACCGGCCGCGGCCGATGCAACCTGACGCACGTCGGCAC
This sequence comes from Phycisphaerales bacterium, assembly GCA_011055475.1. GTDB lineage: Bacteria > Planctomycetota > Phycisphaerae > Sedimentisphaerales > Anaerohalosphaeraceae > DSDH01. The sequence goes on from DSDH01000316.1 coordinate 2,526, forward strand.
GCCGGAGGAGTTGGCCCGCGCCTGTGAGCCCTACGGACGCTTCCTCAAGCACGCCTTCTACGCGTTCGGGCCGGACCACGTCCGCCGGTTCTTTCATGAGCACGGCCTGGAGACGAGGGTCGAGCCCGACGGCTGCGTGTTTCCCGTTACCGACCGGGCCACCGACGTCAAGGCCGTCCTGCTCGACGCCGCCGCGCGGGCCGGTGTGCGGTTCATCTATGGCCGACGCATCTTCCCGATGGCGAAAGAGCCCGACGGGTTTGTCCTGCACAGCGAGGACCTCGCGATCCGCGCCTGCGCGGTGATGATCGCGACCGGGGGGGCCTCCTGGCCGCAGACGGGATCGACCGGCGATGGGTATGCCCTGGCGGCGGGCCTGGGCCACGGGATCATCGAGCCGCGGCCCATCCTCGTGCCGCTGGTGACCAAGGAGGCCTGGCCGGGCGCGTTGCAGGGCGTGGGCGTGGAGCACGTGGCGATCCGGTCGCGCATCGCCGGGATGAAGCACGCCGAGGCCACAGGGCCGATGATGTTCACGCAGGACGGTCTGGGCGGCCCGGCGGTACTGGACCTGAGCCGGCGGCTGGCGGGGCTTTTCGACCATGCGGCCCCGCCCATCGAGTTGCACATCGACCTGTTCGACGAGCTGACGGCCCAATCACTGGAGCAGCGGCTCATCGCATCGTGTCAGGCCCGGCCGCGCAAGCGGATCGAAACCATCCTCGCTGAGTGGCTGCCGGGGGCGCTGGCCGAGCGACTATGTACGCTGGCCGGATGCGCGGCCACGCAGGCGTCGCAGCTATCACGGCCCCTGCGGGAGGCCCTCGTGCGGAGGCTCAAGGACGTGACCGTGCACGTCGTGCGGACGCGGCCCCTGCGCGAGGCGACCGCGACGCGGGGCGGCGTGGACCGCCGGCAGATCGAGCCGACCACGATGCAATCGAAGGTTTGTCCGGGCCTGTACCTCGCCGGCGAGGTGATCGACGCCGACGGGCCCTGCGGCGGCTACAACCTCCAGATCGCCTTCGCCACCGGCGCCCTGGCGGGACAATCGGTGGCGGTCCCCGCGTCCATCTGAGCCGGCGAGGGCTCATAGTCGTGGAAGCGTGGGGCGGCGAACGCCAGACGCCGGGCCATGACCTCCATCGCTTCCGGATTATTGTCGATCAGAACGGCGCTTCGGCCATTGCGGATGGCCGCCTCGCCGGTGGTGCCGCTGCCCGCGAAGAAGTCCAGCACCGTGTCGCCGGGGTTGGAGTGGATGCGGATGACGCGGTTCAAAATGCCCAGCGGCTTTTGCGTGGGGTAGCCCGTGCGCTCCTTGCCATTGGTGGGGACGATCGTGTGCCACCACACGTCCGTCGGCGTCTTGCCCCGGTCGGCCTTTTCCGGCGTGACCAGGCCGGGGGCCATGTACGGAATCCGGTCCATGTCCTCGAAGCGGAAGGTGTAACGCTCGGGGTTCTTGGCGTACCAGAGGATGTTGTCGTGCTTGGCCGGCCATTTCCTCTTGCTGCGGGCCCCGTAGTCATACGCCCAGATGATCTCGTTCATAAAGCTGTCGCGGCCGAACAGGCCGTCCAGAAGGACCTTGGCGTAGTGGACCTCGCGGTAGTCCAGGTGCAAAAAGAAGCTCCCTTCGGGCCGCAGCAGGCGCACGGCCTCTTCGAGCCGGGGCTCAAGAAAGGCCAGAAAGTCGTCAAAGTTGTCGGCGAAGGCCTGCGTGCCGACCTTCACCGTGCGATACCGCTGCCCGCCAAAGCCGTTGCGATCGCCCTCCGGGTCGCGGACCGTCTGAAGCCGCGACCGGGCCTGGGTCTTGCCCGTGTTGAAAGGTGGATCGACGTAGATCAGGTCAAACGACGCCTCCGGTAGGCCCCGCATAATGCCCAGGTTATCGCCGAAATAGATGTCCAGTTGGGGCACCATGCTCTGGCTCAATACAAGTAGGTTCAAATTGGCCGACAGCCTGTTGCAAAAGCCCCCTGTTTGTCACCATTATCTTTCGATCACCAATCAAAACCGGCCGAAGGTCTCGCCGGGTCGGTCATCGGTTCGGAAGGGCGAGGCGGGCAGGCCCTCCTTGTTGAACAGGTTGGGCTCGGCGGCGTTCTCCCAGCCATAACGAACGGCCGCCGGCTCCTTGACCTGGTCGCTCCACACGATGACCGTATCGCCGTCGATCCGGGCCTGGGCAGGCACGAAGTCCCCTTCCTTGGGGGCGATCTGGAAGTGCGTCAGGTCGCCGCCCCGCGCCGCCAGCCCCGAGCCGACGAAGTCGAAGAAGATGCGGACCTTGTCGCCTTCGACCTGGTAGTATTTGTACAGCGGGCCTGAATAGACCAGTCCCTCGCGGCCATAGGTCTTGGCCAGGGCCCACAACGCCAGGCGCTTGCCGACGTCCTGCTTGTTCCGGGGGTGGATGTCCGTCGGGTTGCCGATGTCCATCGTCACGACGATGCCCGTGTTGGGCGTGGTGCGATAGGCGATCAGTTGGGCCTCGCGGATTTCGGGCGTCTGGCCCTGGTACGGGGCGATCTGTACGAAGAGGAAGGGGAAGTCGCCGCGGCCCCAGTCCTGCCGCCAGTTTTCGATCATGGCGGGGAACAGCCGGCGGTACTGGTAAGAGCGGCCGGCATTGGATTCGCCCTGGTACCAGATCGCACCCTGGATGGCGAAGGGGATCAGCGGGGCGATCATCGCGTTGTATAGACCGGCCGGGGCGTGCGGATGGCCGGGGCCGTACGGGGCGCCGGGATAGCCCGGCCGGGGCTTGCCCGCGGCGTCGGCCTGTTCGGCGGCCTTCTTCCATTGCTCGACGCGCTGCTTGTATTCGGCCATCGCCTCGTCGAACCGCGCACAAGCCTGGTTGTAGCGATCGACGATGGGCCTGAACTGCTCATCGGATTCGAGGACCTCGCGGCGGGTCCAGGCCTCGGCCGGGGTGCCGCCCCACGCGGAGGCAATCAGCCCGATGGGGATGTTCAATTCCTGGTGCAGCTCACGGCCGAAGAAATACCCCACCGCCGAAAACTCGCCGACCGTCCGCGGGCTGCATGGCGTCCACGTCCCCTGGCAGTCGTCCATCGGCGTCTCGGCCACCTTGCGCGTGACGTTGAACAGGCGGATGTTCGGATAGTTCGCGGCGGCGATCTCTTCGGCGCCGTTGAGGGCGGCGGAGGTCG
>DSDH01000491.1 GCA_011055475.1 Phycisphaerales bacterium
ACAAGCCCCCGGGTATCTTCTCAATAAGTTGGGGAGCTGTGGCCGGTCTCCCGACCGAGCCACAGCGGGCACGGTCAGGAGACCGGCCCGAGCGAGTTTGCCCCGGTTTATTGAGATGATACGGGCCTAACTAATAGAATTCTTGTACAGCGAGCAAGAATTTGGTGGCCAATAGTTCCTTTTTGGCTCTGACTGCTCGACAAAGCGCTCGTTGCTGCGACTCGGAACGAGCCAAATCGGGGAACCCTGGACCCGGCGGTTATACTTGTTTGACAGATTGCCCGCTTCGTGGTATATTGTCACCGTTAAGTTTTCAACCAGTTTTCGGCAAAGACAAATGATGAATGATTCGCTAAACACTTCAAAGAAGGGCAACAAGAAGCCGGACGTTCCGTCTGGATAGTTTGTGTTGCCCGATAAGCGAGTAACGAGCAGCGGCTCTCCAGAACAATTGGAGAGCCGCTTTTTTTGTTTCAGCGGATTGGAGACAAGACTAAAGATGAGAATGAGCGTTGAACAAAGACACAGCCTTGATCGGGGCCCCGATTCGGAAATCGGGTTGAAGAAGCAGGCCAGCAAGAAGCCGGACCATGGGTCTGGATAGTGACGTTTGCCTGTAAGTCGGGCGAACCCGGCACTCCAGACTGATGTGGAGTGCCGGGTTTTTTTTTTGTTGTTTTATCGATCGGTGTGTCGAGACTAGAAAAAAGGAGGTTCGAATGGTCAGAATTGCTTTGATTGGATACGGACGGATGGGCAGAATGGTCGAGGAAATAGCGCAAAAGAAGGGACACGAGATCACGGCCATCGTCGACCCCCACTGCGAGGGGTGTCTCCCGGACGTCACGGAGGAAACGCTCGGCGATGCGGAGGTGTGTATCGACTTCACCCACCCCGGCGCCGCAGTGGACAATATCCGGCAGATGGCCGCGCTGGGCCGGCACATAGTCGTCGGCACGACCGGCTGGTATGATCGGATGGACGAGGTGAGGCGGACCGTGGAGGCGTGCGAGGTGGGGTTGATCTGGTCGGGCAACTTTTCCATCGGCATCAACGCCGCGTTTCGAATCCTTGAGGCCGCGGCCCGCATCTTCAACCATCTACCCGATTACGACGTGTTGGCTCACGAGTACCATCACCGGAACAAGGCCGACTCGCCCTCGGGGACAGCCCAGATGATCGGCCAAATTCTGCTGGACCACATCGACCGCAAGAGCGCGTTGGTCCACGAGATACTCGACAGGCCAATCGAGCCGCACGAATTGCATTTTTCCAGCAGTCGAGGGGGCGCCATCCCCGGGACGCACCTCGTCGCGTTCGACAGTGCGGTCGATACGATCGAGATCCGCCACACCGCCCGCAGCCGGGAGGGATTCGCGGTGGGCGCCATCATGGCCGCCGAGTTCATCCAGGGCAGGACAGGTTGCTACAGTATTGATGATCTGATGCAAGACATAATAATAAAAGGAGAATAGAAAAATGTTTAGAGGTGTTTTCACGGCCATCGTGACCCCGTTCACCGAAGATGAACGGGTGGACGAGGAAAGCATGAGACGTTTGATCGACTTCAACATCGCCGGCGGCGTCACCGGCATCGTGCCCTGTGGCACGACCGGCGAAAGCCCGACGCTCTCCCATCCGGAGCACGAGCGCGTCATCGAATTGACGGTCGAGCACGTGAATGGCCGGGTGCCCGTGATCGCGGGGACCGGCTCCAACTGCACGCGGGAGGCGATCCGATTGACACAGCACGCGGAGGAGGTCGGCGTGGATGGCGTGCTCCTGGTCAATCCGTACTACAACAAGCCGACGCAGGAAGGGCTGTACCGGCACTTCCGGGCCATCGCCGAGAGCGTCGATATCCCCTGCATCGTCTACAATATCCAGGGCCGGACGGGCATCAACGTCGAGACCGAGACGCTGGCGCGGCTGGCGAACGACTGCGCGAACATCGCGGGAGTCAAGGAGGCGTCGGGCGACATCGAGCAGATGCGGGACGTGATCGATCGGTGCCCCGGGGATTTCAGCGTCCTCAGCGGCGACGACAACATCACCCTGGAACTGATCCGTTCCGGCGGCGACGGGGTCATCTCCGTGGCCAGCAACCTGGTGCCGGATCGCATGACGGCGCTGGTGCAGGCAGCCCTGGCGGGGGACTATGAGACGGCGGAGGCCGTGGACGAAGAACTCGCACCGCTCTTCGAGGCCCAGTTTGTGGAGACCAACCCGATCCCGATCAAATACATGCTCTCCCTGAGAGGATTGTGCCACGAGGTCTACCGGCTGCCGATGTGCGAACTGCGGCCCGAGAACAAGGCCCGCGTCCGGCAGGTGCTGGAGACGATGGGACTGCATTAGGGAGATGGCCATGGGGACCAAGACGCTTCCATTCACCCGGGAACAGATACGCGAGATCGCGGCGCGATTCCCCACCCCGTTCCACATCTACGACGAGCGGGGGATTCGCGAGAACGCCCGGCGGCTCCAGGCGGCCTTCGGCAATGTCCACGGCTTCAAGGAGTATTTCGCCGTCAAGGCACTGCCCAATCCATTTGTGCTCAAGATACTGAAAGACGAGGGTTTCGGCGCGGACTGCAGCTCACTGGCCGAGCTGTTGCTGGCGGAGATGGTGGGCATCACGGGCGAGCAGATCATGTTTTCGTCCAACGACACGCCCGCCGTCGAGTACCAAAAGGCCCGGGAACTGGGGGCCATCATCAACCTGGACGACGTCAGCCACATCCCATTCCTGGAACGCCACGCCGGCCTGCCCGATTTGGTCTGCTGCCGGTACAACCCCGGTCCGACGCGCGTGGGAAACCTGATCATCGGCCATCCCGAGGAGGCCAAATACGGCTTTACGCGAGAGCAGCTCTTCGCGGGGTACCGCACGCTCAAGGAGAAGGGTGTGCAGCGCTTCGGCCTGCACACGATGGTTGCTTCCAACGAGCTGGATTACCGATACTTTATCGAGACGGCGGTGATGCTGCTCGAGTTGCTCGTCGACCTCTCGCGCGCGGTGGGCATCGACTTCGACCTGATCAACCTGGGCGGCGGCATCGGCATCCCGTACACGCCAGAGCAGGCGCCGGTCCCATACGACAGGATCGCCGAGGGCGTGCAGCACGCCTACGAGGATTTGATCACGCAGAACGGCCTGCATCCGCCCCGGGTGCTCCTGGAGTGCGGGCGGGCGATCACCGGCCCCTACGGTTACCTGGTGGCGGAGGTGTTGCACGTCAAGCATACGTACAAGGATTTCGTCGGGCTGGATGCCAGCATGGCCGACCTGATGCGCCCGGCCCTCTACGGGGCGTACCATCACGTCACGGTGCTGGGGAAGGAGGACCAGCCGTGCACTCACATCTACGACGTCACCGGCTCCTTGTGCGAGAACAACGACAAGTTCGCCATCGACCGCCCCCTGCCCGAGATCGAGGTTGGGGATATCGTCGCCATTCACGATAGCGGCGCACACGGCCACGCGATGGGCTTCAACTACAACGGCAAGCTTCGCTCAGCCGAGTTGTTGTTGCGAGAGAACGGCGAGGTGGTGCAGATCAGGCGCGCCGAGACGCCGGACGATTACTTTCGCACACTCGATCTCGAGGCACTGGAGACGTTCGCGCCATAGAAGAAATAGAAGAAGTCGAAAGGCTTTCAAGCAGGTACTCAAGGAGGATGGACCATGATCGTACATAAGTTTGGCGGCACGTCGGTGGGGGACGCGGACCGGTTTTCCAACGTGGCCGACATCGTGATCAAACATCATCGTGAGGCCCTGGTTGGGCCCCCGGAGGAATCAGCGGTCGTCGTATCGGCGATGAGCGGGGTGACGAAGCAGTTGATCGATGGCGCCCGGGCCGCGGCCGAGGGCCAGGACTCGGTCTACCGGGAGATCAAGGCCCACCTGTTGAGCCGCCACCTGGACGTGGTCGAGGCGTTGCTGGATAAAAGCGCCGAGCGGCTGGAGGTCGGCGGGCTGATGGAGGACCGCCTGCACGACCTGGAGCGGCTCTACCGCAGCATCGCCGTCCTGGGCGAACTGACCGTCCGGGGCCGGGACGTGGTGACGTCCTTCGGCGAGCAGCTCTCGGCCCACATCCTGGCGGCGGTGCTGCGCGAGCGCGGCGTGCGGGCTCAGGCGATCAACGCGACCGAGTTGATGGTGACCGACGATCACTTCGGGAGCGCGGCTCCCCTGATGGGGCCGACGCGGGAACGCCTGGAGGCGCGGGTTCGGCCGCTGATCGCCCGGGGCGTGATCCCTGTCATCACCGGCTACATCGGCGCGACGGAGGAGGGCGTGACGAGCACGCTGGGCCGCGGCGGCAGCGATTACTCGGCCGCCATCATCGGCGCGGCGCTAGAGGCGGACGAAGTGTGGATCTGGAGCGACGTGGACGGCATCCTGACGGCCGATCCCAACATCGTGCCCCAGGCGCGGACGCTGGACGAGCTCTCCTACGCCGAAGCGGCCGACCTGGCCTACTTCGGGGCCGACGTGCTGCACCCCAAGACGATTCGCCCGGTGCTCGAAAACGGCATCCCGCTGCGGATCCTCAACAGCTTCAACCCCGGGCACCCGGGCACGCTGATCGTGAAGGCCCCCGGCGAGAACCGGGCGGTGCTGCCGGCCATCATCTCGACCACGGGGCTGAGCCTCATCGTCATCGGCAGCGAGGATGATTCGTGGACCTTGCCGATGGCGGTGCAGGCGCTGCAGCGGCTCAGCGAGGCCGGGTTCGACGTGTTGATGCTCTCCCAGTCACTGTCGGAGCACAACCTGAACCTGGTGGTGCGGGAGCAGGACCAGGCCCACTGCCTCAAGATCCTGCGCCGCGCGTTCGACTACGATGGCCTGGACAGCGTCTGCAACCTGGGCGTCAAGGAGAAAGTGGCGACCATCTCTGTGCTCGGCGTGCCGGGCTGGAATGACACCGGCGTCGTCTCGCACGCCTTCCTGGCGCTGGGGAAGTGCAGCACCCGCGTCATCGCCGTGGCCCAGGCGGCCGCCGAGCATAGCGTGTCGTTCTGCATCCCGGAGGAACAGGTAGCGGATACGGCGCTTTTCCTGCACCGTGAGTTAGTGCCTATCCAGTGAAATTTTTGTTTTTGTGCAAGAATTTTGCATCCGAGTTGATCCTTATTGGTTCCGGCTCTGTCTGGGATAGGATTGGAGACGAACTAGTTCACCCCCCAACGAAGTTGGCCCTGACCTCCCCCATCGAGGGGTAGACCCTTTCTTACGTAACTAAATGGATACAAAAGGAGAATCATGGTACACAGAAACGAGCACATCGCGAAACTTCAAGCTGGCTATCTTTTCCCCGAGATCGGCCGGCGGCGACGGGCCTTCCTGGCGCAGACGCCCGACGCCCAGATCATCAGCCTGGGGATCGGCAACACGACAGAGCCCCTCACGCCGCACATCGTCGAGGCGATGAAGGACGCCGTGATCGGCCTGGGCACACCGGAGGGATACTCGGGCTACGACGACGACGACCGGGCCCAGGTGCTGCTGAAGCGCCTGCAGACGCGCATCGCCGAAACGTGGTACGGCGGCGCCGTGAGCGCCGACGAGATACTCGTCTCCGATGGCGCCAAGCCCGACTGTGGCCGATTACAGATGCGGTTCGGCCCGGACGTGACGGTGGCGATCCAGGATCCGGCCTACCCGGTCTACGTGG
>DSDH01000492.1 GCA_011055475.1 Phycisphaerales bacterium
ATCGAGACCCGGGTATTCGGGCGTCATCAACCTCTCCCGGCCGTCGAACCCCCCGGCGGCGGTGGGCCGCTCCGGTTGGACCTCCACCTCCCGGCCGATCGGCTCGCCGCAATGCACGGTGAATTCGTTTGTGCGCCAGCGCCCTAAATGGTACCGGGCGACGTCCACCTGGACTGCGTCCATGGCGTCGGCGACGACATTCGTCGGGAAGAAATAGGTCCGTGCCGAGATCTCGACCGGCTCGGTCGGGTCGGTATACGGCGTGTGGAGCACCACCTGCTTGTCGAGCTCCGACTGTGAAGGCGCGACCCAATTCTTGCCCACGATCGGGTTGAACACCCCCAGACGCATCCGATACTGGTAGGTGCCCGGCTCGTCGATGGAATCATCGTGGGCCCAGATCACCAACGGGTCCTTGCGCTCGGCGAGATTTTCGTTCGGCTGGAGCATCAGCTTGGCCATATCCGCCAGAACGTCGTCGGGCTTCTCCTCTTGTCGAGCCCCCGGAACACCCGGACGCCCCACCCCTCCGGGGCCCTCATAGCCGTATTGCTCCCTCATCGCGAGGTCCTCGCGGCGTCCGGTGAGACCGCCGGGGCCCGTCCGACCCCGCGCCGTGTCTCTCATCGCCTGTCTGTCGTCCACGCCACGCGTGGTGCGTCCGGTCGGCCGCGTTGTCGTCGGCCGCGTGGATGTCCGCGTATCCCGGTCGCGCCGGAGCTGATCGAGTTCGCGTTCGCGTTCCTCGCGCAGCTTCATTTCCCGCTCGCGTCGAAGCAGCGTCGTGTATTTCTCATAGAGGGTCGGCACCAGCCAGGCCTCGTGGGGCGAGGCGAAATCATAAGGCGTGGGTTGGAGAATCTGTCGCGTGCTTTCGAACTGACGGAACTGCCGCATCTTCAGCTCGATCTCCAACGAATTCTCCGGATCGGTCGGAACCGTCAGAAACCGTGCCAAGTGGTTGTTGCGCGGCGGCGGCACCAGCGTCCACGCCCCCCACGACCCATCGTCCTGAAGGCGTCGACGCTCGAGATCCACGGTGGCGAAGACCGGCTGGGCCAACTCAGGATCGGGGTGCCGGAGCATGGGCGAGTTGAAGCTCTGACGGAAACCTCGGTAGAGCGAGGCCACGTCCAGGGACGCCTGAACCGTCACATAGTCCACATCGCCAAGATCAACCGGTGCTTTGTCATAGGGCGTGCTCTGATCGAGGGGCTCGATCGGCACGTAGGCGACGGTGCGGATGGCTTGCACGTCGACGGCGGCCAACGCCGGCATCTCCGGAAGCCGATACTGCCGCTGCTCGATCACCGCCTTCTCCCCAATGCCGGGCAATGGGATGATCAAGTCCGCCACGACCGGTCCCAGGGGATCCTGTATCTTGGCCAGAACGCGCGGCAATTGCGGCTCGTAAGGCGGCGCCGGAACCGGTGGCTCATCCAGCCGGGCCTGTAAACGCTGGGCCTTCGTCTGGATAGTGCTGTCCAGACGTCCGGGCCCGAGCTTCTGCCCCGCGTATTCAACACGGTACGGGCCGGCCACAATAAACATCCACAACAACCCCACGGAGACCACGCCAGCCAAGCCCAGGACCAGTTTGTCCACGTACTGCTCAAACACGTTGGCTCGTTTCTTGGCCATCTTCTATCATCCGTCCATTTGTCAACAGATCGTGTTTCTGTCTTTTCCTGCCGGTATTGGCCTTGCCGCCCATCAGAAATCGTCGCCGCCGACCGAACGGCCGCCGGAACGACGAGGCGGGGGGGCACTCGGCGCCGGCCGACTGGCGGGCGGGGCCGTCCTGGCTCCCGACGTCCCCCCTGGCGACGTCTGGCCCGTGCCCTGGGACGAAACCGACAGGACATCTCGAATCGCCTTGGGCATAATCGGGCTATAGCCGGCTCGGTTGAACAGGTATTCGCACGTCAGCGTCAGTCGCACCACCGCCTGCTCCCCGTACCGATACAACTCGTGCTCCTTGTCCTGCCGCTCCACGGGGGCCACCGCACTGTCAAGAATCGTGATGCTGTTGTGAATCCCTTCCTCGAGCGGTGCGCTCTCATCGAAGCCCGCCCGGAACAGGGTGATCTTCTCGGCACAGAGCGCCTTCATGAAATCGCCGACCGCATTGGCCGCCACGATCACGCCGAGGCTGAAATGGACGACATCGTTCTCTTCATTACACACGCGACCCGTCCAGGGCTCGACGCCAAGCACGGAAGGATAGCCCGCCTGGAGCAGGTACATCGGCCGATCCTCCCCGCTCATCCGCCCGCCCCCCATGCGGCTGGATTCGTAAAAGGCACCGGTACTGGCGGGAAAATCGGCTTCTTTCTGAAACGACACGGCGATCAGTCGCTTGACCGGCGAGTTGATCACGCTGGTTGAACTGCCGTTGAGGGCCTGAATGGCCTGCACCACGTCGTCATAAACCCAATAGGCCAACTGCGAGTACCAGCAATGCTCAACCGCCTTGTCCGTGCCCGGAAACTGATATCCCTCCCAGAAGTCGTACCAGGCGAAGGCCTCCGGCGTGGCGTAAACGCCGATCTCCTCGGCGCGTTTCTGACAGATGGTGTCGATCATGGCCTGCGTCATGTCATTACGGTTGGCCCGGCTCCAGTTGCCTCCGGCCGACAGGGACGTGTCCAGGCCCATCTGCGACTGCATCTCCTGCTGCGTGGGAGCGCCGCGGCCGCGGATCTGCGTAAGCAGACCCTCGATGCGGCTGCGCAACGCCTGACCGAAATTCGCGAACACCTGCCGCGACGTGTCCTTCGGTTCGGGGAAAATCCGGTAGCTGATCAGGTCCCGCAGGGAGCTGTGGACGCCGAGCTGGGCGATCCTTTCCGCGTCCTCGGCGTGCGCATCCTGATACTTCTTTTCTTCTTCCCACTGGCGCGCCGACGGCGCCTTGCTCATGAGCTGGTCGATCTGCTTGCCGACGGCCAGGCTTTCCTTATCCATGCGCGCCACCAGCGAGCGCCCCTGCAAGACGGTCACCCCCAAGAACAGCAACGCCACGACCACGATCGCCACGGGGATGACGATGGACGTGTACCGCTTCAGGAAGCTCAAATTGAACGAAATTTTTACCTTCAACGCCATTCGTTCATCCTTACTCAAATCCCGACCTCAGTCGACCGAAACGCCAATTCGGTTCGTCCCTCGGAGCACGCGACGGCGGTTCGCCTAGTAGTATCGGCCACCCATCATGCCGCCCGCCGGCCCGGTCTTGGGCGGTTCGGGGGCGTTCTTCCACAAGAACTTGGCCTTGATGCGAAACCAGTGATCCCGCACAATGAACTTCGGTCGCCCGAATTGATCCAGCTTCCGCCGACCCACATCCTTGTCCGACAAATCCGGATTGGCGTTGACCTCTTCGAGGGTATACAGATCAAATGTCATGCTGATCTCCTCGTTGGTCATGGGGTCAACGAGCACGGTCTCTTTGTCCAGTCGCAGCGCCTTGGCGCTGCCACTGCCCAGGGTATCCCGGAAGTACATCTCATCGCCTCGGCCGCCGCCGGGGGCGGTGGATTGCAGCAACTCCTCGGGAATCCGCGGCACGTCCTTCTGGAGACCGATTCCCAACGGGGTCTCACGATCGGCCAGATCCACCCTGCCCGTCTTCAACTCGAAGTGCTTGATGTCATCCTTCCCGTAAAGCTCGAACGAGGTGTCCGGAAAGACCTGCGCCAGATTGGCCAAACGCGTCACCAGGCCCCATTTGGACTGATCGTCCTGCTTGGCCACCTCCGGCGGGTCCATCAACGGCGCAATATCATTATTCGGCCCGCCTTGATACGGACTGTATCCCTCGATAATTACGACAAATCCCGGCCCATCCTTCTCCTGCTCGGTGGGTGTGGTCATGCCCGGCATCATCCCCGGCATGGTCATCCTGTAACGATCGTCCATGGGATACTGACCCGGCATGTCCCGCATGCCGGGCGCCCCCCGACCCATCTCATAACCCTCGCGACCCATCATCATGTCCTCGGGCCGCGTAATGGCGCGGCGCTGTTCTCCGGTCCCGATCTTCTGAAGAGAGGCGTCCTTGACGCTGGGCACATAGGCCACGCTCAGTCGCGTGACGAACAGCATCTTCCGCTCCGGCCGCGGAATCGCCAGAATACCCTTGACGTCGCCTCGTAGAAAGGCCTCATACAGCGCCGCCTGTTCAGGGGTGTTCTCGGCGTTGGGCAGACACCCCAGGATTTCGCGGTTCAGTTCGGGGACGGTTTGCCGGTAATCGAGGATGGCCGTCTGCTTGGTGATACGTTCCTCCAGTTGCGTGTCGCGCTGTTTCTGTTCATTGAGCTTGCTGATGGCCTCCTGGGCCTGGCGCGCGATGGCGGCGTTGCGCTGTCGCAGTTGCGTATTGGCGTCGCTGGCGTCCTTGGCTCTGGCGTACAGGACGTTGGCCAGGCTTATCAGTGATACCCCCAGCAACAGGCAGGCGGCGACGGTGAAATACTTGGCCTTGCGGGCCCACGTCATGCTCCGCGCGAGCCGGCGGGGCAGCAGATTCGCTTCAATCTTCGGCTCGGCCAGCATCTGCACGCCCACCCCGTAGACGATGCCGAAGTCGCCGATGTTCTCGTGGAACTTGGCCGGCGACACGCCCGGCGCCAGGCTCAGACGCTCGAAGGAATCCGGACGCACCACCGGCACGTTCAGCGTCTGCTGCAGGTACTTGGCCAGACCCTGGAGCTTCATGCCCCCGCCCAGTGCGATGATCTTGGAGAAGCCCTGCTCGCGGCCGGGGCCGCTGCTGGTGTAGAAGCCCAGGCTGCGCTGCACCTCGCCCGCCAGATCGGTGTAAACCGGCTTCATCGCCGTGAAGATCTGACGCATATACTTGCTCATCGGAGCCGTGCGTTTGAGCTTCTCGGCCTTGCGGAAGGGCAGCTTGAACGCCTCCTGGATAGCCTCGGTGAACGCGTTGCCGCCGATCCGGATGCTGCGTTGCCAGACCGTGTCCGGGGTGCACACCACCAGCGTCGTACTGTCCGTGCCCATGTCGAGCACGACGACGGCCTTGCCGCTGTCTTCACGCACGTCCTGCCGGTCGTAATGGGCGTAGTTGTACAGCGCCATCGGCCCGATCTGGACGTGGGTGACCTGCATCTTCTCCCGCGTGAAGTGGCTCAGCAACGCTCCGATGACCTCGTTCTTAATCGCAAACAGGCCGACCTCGGTGTCGGGACTGTCCGGGCGGGTCATGATCTGCCAGTCCCATTCGACCTCGTTGATATCGAAGGGAATCTGCTGCACGGCCTCGAATTGCACGATCTCCGGAATCCGCTTCTTCTCGACGGGCGGCAGCTTGATGAAACGGGCGAAGCTGTTGCCTCCCGCCACGGAGATGCCCACGGGCTCCCGGCCGATCTCGTTGCGTTCGACGAAGGTGCGAAGACTCTGCTCGATCACCTCCTCGGCCTCGACCTCATCCACCCCTTCGGCACTGAGAATCGTGCGGTGCTCCACGTAGTCAAAGCCGATCACCTCCAACCCGTTTTCACCGGGCTGCAAGTGCAACGCCTTAAGGGCATTGGAGCCGATGTCGATCGCCCACACGCCATTGGTTGCCGCCATATTCGCTCTCCCGTCTTACCGCACCGGGCGACCCGAACGGACGCCCTTGCCGATCGTCAATCGGTCCTCTATCATGCCGGACATGCA
>DSDH01000115.1 GCA_011055475.1 Phycisphaerales bacterium
CGAGGATGCGTCGACCTCCAACACGAACTACGTCACGATGGACCAGGACCGGCACGTGACGGTTGAGCTGCGTAAGTGGCCGACCGCCATGCTGACGACCGAAATCGTGGAGGGCACGGGGGTGATTACGCCGGCCACCGGACCGCAGATTCTGGGTGATCGGGTCCTGGTTGAGGTGCAGCCCGATGCGGGGTGGATGGTTGATCGGTGGGAAGGCACCGATGACGACGAGCTGTACAGTGAGGCGATGAGCACCGTCGCCTGGGTGACGATAGACGGTGACCGGACGGTTCGCGTCACGCTGGCTTCGTCGACCCAGGCGGAGCTGCGCTGCATCGTCATGGCGGGCAGCGGCTCGGTGATTCCCTATCGGCGGACCGTGCCGGTCGGGACCGTGGTGGACCTGGAGGCTCGGCCGGATCCCGGTTGGCGCCTGCGTCGGTGGATCGGCACGGATCAGGATGAGTTGTTCCCCGGTGTTTACAACACGGAGTTGTTCAACACGGTTACGATGAACCGCAGCAAGACCGTGATGGTCGAATTCGAGCCGGCGCCCGTGTACTGGCTCGAGACCGTGGTGTACTCGCCGGATGATATCCCCCACGGGACGCTCGAGCCGGAAAGCGGTTGGGTTGAGGAGGACACGATTGTCGACCTGGTGGCCACGCCGGACGAGGGCTACGAGGTCGATCTGTGGTACGGCAGCGACGACGACACGCTGCTGACGCCGACGAACACGGCCACGATGTCGGACGACCGGCGCGTGGTGGTGCGGTTCCGGGAGATCGTGGAGGATCCGCCGCTGGAAGGCCAGATCTGGCTCAATGACGACCGCGGCGCATTTTTCGGCACGATTCAAGAGGCGGTCGATGCGGCCGTCGATGGGGACGTGGTGAACGTCAGCTTCGGCACGTATACGGGCGACGGCAACCGGGATATTGAGCTGTTGGGCAAGGCGGTCACGGTGCAGGGCGTTTTCGGGCCGGAGGAGACGATCATCGATTGCGGCGGGGCGGCGCGCGGCTTCTGGATTCGCGCCAACGAGTCCGCCAATACAGTGATCCGCGGCTTCACGATCATGAATGGTTCGGCCGGTCGTGGCGCCGGCGTCTACTTCATGGCTGATGCGCAGGCGGTGGTCGAGGACTGCATCATCATGAACTGCCAGGCCGGCGAGGTCGGCGGTGGTGTGTGTTTTGCCGGGGCCGACGTGATTGAGGCGGTGGATCCCAGTGGCGATGATCCCAATGACCCGGACTACGATCCCGGCGATCCGGGCGTGGAGAATAACGAGGACCTGTTCCCGCGGGCCCGATTGGCCAACGTGCGGATTCAGAACTGCTCATCGGGCGGTGCGGGCGGTGCGATCTATATCGAAGAGGCGGCGCCGGTCATCGTCAGTTGTGAGCTGAGCTTCAACAACGCCAACGGCACCGGTGGAGGCATCTATGTCCTGGGGGTTGACGACCAATGGGCGTTTCCGGCTATTATCAACTGCCTGATCAGCTCCAACCGCGCGAGCGGCGTGGGCGGCGCGGTCTATATTGAGGAGGCCGCGCCCACGATTCGCCTGTGCACAATTGTGAACAACATGGGCGGAACCGACCCCGATGCGCCGATGTTGGGACCGGCGGGGGGGATTGTCAACGTTGGTGAGGACATCGGACCGACGATCAACCACTGTATTCTCGATGGCAACGGCGACGATCTGCGGAATTGCAGCGCGTCCTACAGTTGCGTGACCGATCTGGACACCGATTCGGCCGGGCCGGGCAACGTCTACGACGACCCGCAGTTCATCCCGGGTCCTCAGGGCATCTATTACTTGGGCCAGAGACTCGGCAACCAGCCTCGACAGAGCCCCTGTGTGGACGCGGGGCAGTTCATTTTGGGGCAGTTGCAGGGGCAGTACGGCTTGGCGGCCGACATCACGACGGCCGTGACGCAGGTGCCGGACATCGACCGCACCGACATGGGCTATCATTATCCGATCGTCATCCCGGACTACGGTCCGGACATGTATAAGTTCAAGCTCTATCCGGCTGAGAATGGGATAACCCACTACCGGACGCAGAACAACGCCGATCCACTCAACCCCTATGAAGGGGACGTGGTATCCGACGGTCTTCCGGCCGTTCTGTATCTGCCGTTCTGGACGGTCGTGCGACTTCGTGCCGTGGCCGATCCCGGTTATCGGATCGATACGTGGCAGGGGACCGACAACGACCAGACGCGCGGGCCGGGCAATCAGGTGACGATGACCGGGGACCGCGAAGTGCATGTGACGTTTGTCGAGTATATCCCCCGGGTTCTCCTGGTGCCGGATGTGTACCCGACCATCGAGCAGGCCGTCGCCGCGGCCTACGATGGCGACACGATCATCGTGCGACCGGGGGTTCACTTTGTGCAAAGCTCCGACGGCATTGATTTCGGCGGAAAGGCGCTCAAGCTGCTCTCGACGCGGCCGGATGATCCGGCCACGATCGCGGCGACGATCATCGACTGCCAGGGGGCCAAGCTCAATCCCCGACGGGCGTTGCATTTCCACAACAACGAGAATGAGGCTGCCGTCGTCGCGGGCTTTACCATCCGCAACGGCTGGATGAACGGCGGTGTCGGCACGTTTGCGCCGCGGTATATCTGGCCGCCCATTCCACCGAACTTCGACGTCCCTGACACGATCTTCAGCGCTGTAAGCGGTGGCGACGCCGTCGGCGACGGCTACGGCGGCGCGATCCTCTGTGAGAACGCCAGCTCGCCGACGATTCAGTATTGCGTTTTCACTCACAATACCGTCACCGGTGCTCAGGGTAACGACGGGGTGGACGGGAACATGGATATATTATTGGGTCCCGCCCTCTTCCGCCAGAATGCGTGGCACAGCATGCCCGGCGGCCATGGCGGGACGGGCACGGGCAATGGGTACGGCGGCGCGATTGCCTGCCTGGACGGCAGCAGTCCGCTGATCGGATACTGCACGTTTACAAAGAACACGGCCCACGGCGGCTGTGGCGGCGACGGCGGCGACGCAGGCAGTCTGCAGCCTCTGGCCGACGCCGGGTTACCTATCGGCAACGCGAGTCGCGGCGGCACCGGCGGTGACGGATACGGCGCCGGCAAAGGCGGCGCGATCTACGCCGATTTCCACAGCGGTCCCGTCCTGGTTCATTGCGAGTTTGTTGACAATGTCGCCACGGACGGCATTGAAGGCCGCGGCGGCGCCCGGTCAGACATCGGAAACGAGTGGCCAGACTACCCGTCCGAGGACGGGCCCGACGGCACGGTCTCTCTGTATATTGATGGTCAGCGTCAGCAAATCTGTGGCGGGGCGGCCTATTACGAGGCCCTGTCGCAGGCGATCTACGAGGATTGTCGGTTCGTCGGGAACAAGGCGTTTCAGCTTGACCGCTACAATTCCTATTGGATGTACTGGGATAATCCGCCCGCGGACGAGGTCTACGCCTTGGGTGGGGCGATGTACATCGCGCCCAATAACACCGTGGACTTGCAGGATTGCACGTTCGAGGAAAACCTCGGCGGCGCGATCTACTTCGAAGGGTCGGACGAGATCTCGCTCCAGCGATGCGTCTTCCGTCGCAACGGGACGCGGTTTTTCCTCGGTATTCCCTACATGCGCTACTGGTCTGACTACATGGATTACAACCACTACGCTCAGACCTACTCGCAATTCTATGATGCTCCGCCCGGTGCGATGTACATCGGTAGCCAGTGCCTCAGCGTAGAGCTTGTCGACTGCGACTTTGGCGAGAACTTCACGTTCGGCAACGGCGGCGCGGTCGAGGCCTACAGCGATTCGCGGTTCGAGCGGTGCACGTTCGGCGGCAACAGGTCCGAGGTCTCCGGCGGCGCGGTCTTCTCCGATGCGCGCCAGTTGTTTGCCGGCTCACCGATTCCGCAGTTGACCTTTGCCGATTGCACGTTCCGCGAGAACGAGGCCAACGAGGGTGGGGCGGCCTATTTCTATATCACGCAGGCCACCTTCGAGGACTGCCATATTCTGGCGAACACCGCCCAGAACGGCGGCGGATTGTCGCTGGCCGACACATGGGTGGACATCCGCGGCGGTTCGATCAGCGCCAACGTGGCGTCGTCCTATGATGCGCAGGGCGGCGGCATTGCGGCCTTCGGCACGACGCTGAGCCTGGCCGATTGCGCGTTGCAGGGCAACCGCGCCGAGGGCAGGGAGAGTTTCGGCGGCGCCCTGTGCGCCTTCGGTGGTGATGGGCAAATGGTCCATCAGCAGGTCACCAACTGCCTGTTCACGGCCAACACGTCCGAGGGGTTCGGCGGCGCGGTCGCGGCCCGGATGCGGACCGAGATCGAGCTGACCAACTGCACCTTCGCCGCCAACACCGCCGGACAGGCCGGTGGCGGCGTATTCGGCGACTGGGCCGCGTTCCCGGTGCTGACCGACTGCATTCTCGTCGGCAATGCACCCTATGCGGTGTATGAAGAGCCGATCGGCTACGCGCCGCTGCCGCGCGGTGATTCCACGCTGGCGTACAGCCTGTTCTTCGACAACGATGCGGACCTGTTCGACAGCGCCACGCGACAGGCGTACACCGGCGCCGATGCGCTGAATGCCATCGGCGAGAACCACGACAACCTCGACGCAGATCCCTTATTGGTGGCCGGGCCGCTGGGCCGGTACTACCTGGATCTGGCCAGTCCCGCGGTGGATACGGGCAGCATGACGGCCCAGGAGGCCGGACTGCATACGCGGACGACCCAGGCGGACAACGGGCTCGATGCCGGGGTGGTGGACCGCGGGTATCACTATCGCAGCGTGGAGGGGGCCGATCTGCTGACCCTGACGGCCTCGGTCGTCGGCGGACACGGCACGGTCGCGCCCGTGACGGGGACGTATTATCCGGGCCAGGTGGTGCACCTGACCGCCACGCCCGATGCCGGCTATCGCGTGGATCATTGGGGCGGCGGGACGGTCAATGACGCGGCCGACAGCCTGACCAACGTCGTGGTGATGGACAGTGACAAGCACGTCACCGTGCAGTTCAAGCAGCCTCGCGTCCTGGTCGTGGGCAGCACGCCGCGCTACACGACCATCCAACGGACGATCGATGAGGCCGAGGACGGCGACATCGTGATGATCAACCCCGGTCTGTATCAGCCGCCACATTCCTTTGATGCCGTGACATTTATGGGCAAGGACATCACGCTGACCGGCGCCAATCCCGATGATCCGGCCGTGGTCGAAGCCACGGTGTTGACGGACTACGACCTGCTGGTCGTGGGCGTGGGCAAGAAGGGCGCGATCGAGGGACTCACGTTCGAGGCCAGCAAGATCACCGTCTCCCACAGCCAGTTGACCATCCGCAACTGCAACTTCCGAGATGGCCAGTGGGTCGGCGCCGACGGTGACGACGGCGACGGATCCGATGGCTACAACGGCACCAGCGTGTACGGCGGGGCGATCACCATGTACTTCAGCTCCCCGCAAGTTTTGAATTGCCATTTCGAGAACATTTCGCTGACCGGTGGTAACGGCGGTCGCGGCGCCGACGGCCCCGACGGATTTGATGGTGGCTGGGGCGGCCGGGCCTATGGCGGGGCCGTCTACATGGGCTTCCTGAGTAATCCCGTGTTTGACGGGTGCGAGTTCGTGGACTGCTTTGTCCAGGGCGGCCGCGGCGGCGACGGCGGCAACGC
>DSDH01000343.1 GCA_011055475.1 Phycisphaerales bacterium
CACCTAAT
Source organism: Phycisphaerales bacterium (assembly GCA_011055475.1). GTDB lineage: Bacteria > Planctomycetota > Phycisphaerae > Sedimentisphaerales > Anaerohalosphaeraceae > DSDH01. The sequence continues at coordinate 9 of DSDH01000343.1, forward strand.
CAGGATAATAGCGGAGTTGTATCATGAAATCGTTTATGGCCAAGAAAGAGGACGCCTCGCAGACGTGGCGGCTGGTGGACGCCGACGGCCAGGTGCTGGGCCGGCTGGCCAGCCGCGTGGCGGTCGCCCTCATGGGCAAGGACAAGCCGACCTACACGCCGCACGTCGACGTGGGCGACCACGTAATCGTCGTCAACGCCGAGAAGGTCCGGGTCACCGGCCGCAAGGCCGAAACTAAGACCTACCAGCGCTACAGCGGCTACCCGGGCGGCCAGAAGATCATCCCCTACAAGCGGATGATGGCCCGCCGGCCCGAAGAGGTCGTCCGCCTGGCCGTTCGCCGGATGCTGCCCAAAAACGCCCTGGGGCGCAACATGCTCAAGAAACTGCGGATCTTCGCCGGCCCGACCCATGACCATGCGGCCCAGCAGCCCGTCCCGATGGAATTATAAGCTGTCCAAGGAAAGACCACGATGATGGCGGAAACCGAAAACACACCCCTGATCGATCCGAATATCCTGCACAAGAAAAACGCCGAGCCCGGAGCCGGCACGGAGGGAGGCACGGCGGTCATGCCGGCCAAGCCCGCGGCCAAGCCCGATCAGGGCGGCTTCATCTGGGGGACGGGTCGCCGCAAGAGTGCCGTGGCCCGCGTGCGGATCCGGCCCGGCAGCGGCGAGTTGAAGATCAACCAGCGCGGCGCCGACGAGTATTTCGACAAGCCCCAGGACCGCAACGCCGTCACCGCCCCGCTGCAGGCGCTGGGCGTCGCCAAGCAGTTTGACGTGTTCGTGAACGTTAACGGCGGCGGCACGACCGGCCAGTCGGGGGCCGCCATGCTCGGCATCGCCCGCGCCCTGGCGAATTACGAACCGGACTGGGTCGGCCCGCTTCGCGATGGCGGCTACCTCACGCGGGACAGCCGCATGGTCGAACGTAAAAAGCCCGGACAGCCCGGCGCCCGACGCAGGTTCCAGTTCTCCAAGCGTTGATTTGGATCAAAGTGGTGGATCGAGGCCGTCGGACCCGTCCGGCGGCCTTTTTTGTTGTCCGGCCCGGCGACCGACTCGGCGGCCCTGCGAATCGGGTCCCGATTTCTGGTGACACGGGTCCCCGTGACGGTAATATAAAAACGCGAATAACGGTGGACAACCGGGCGGGGAAGCATAGAAAGGACCGAGTATGATTCGAGTGGCCATTATCGGCGCCAGTGGCTACACGGGGTTGGATTCGATCGAGATCCTGCTGAACCATCCCCAGGCCGAACCGACGTACCTGACCGCCCTGCCGGAGGAGTGTGGCCGGGCCTCCGAGGTCTTTCCGCGGCTCAGGGGGCGCTGCGAGCTGGCGATCGAGCCGCTCGATTTCGACAAGCTCGCCGACCTGGCGGACGTGGTCCTGTGCTGCCTGCCGCACAAGGTCTCAATGGGTTTCGTGCCGAAGCTGCTGGCCACGGGTGTGAAGGTCATCGACTTCAGCGCGGACTACCGGCTCAAGGACGTGGTGGTCTATGAGCGCTTTTACCAGCCGCACACGGACCCGGATAACCTGGCCCACGCGGCGTACGGCCTGCCGGAACTGTTCCGCGAGAGTATTCGAGACGCCCGGCTGGTGGCCAATCCCGGTTGCTTCCCCACCGGGGCGATTCTGGCCATCGCCCCCCTGCTCAGGCACGGCCTCATCCGGACCGAGGGCCTCGTCGTCAACGCGCTCACGGGCGTTTCCGGGGGCGGCAAGAACCCCTCAGCCGTATTCCACTACCCGAACATGAACGAGAATGCCTTTGCGTATAAGGTCGGCACGCACCGCCACATGCCCGAGATGGAGCAGGTCGCCTCGGAGGTGGCCGGGCGGCCGGTGAGCCTGCTGTTTCAGCCGCACGTCGGGCCGTTTGACCGGGGTATCCTCTCCTCGGTCTACGCCGACCCAGTCCGCAAGGTAGCGCAGAAGGACCTGGACGACCTTTACCGTACGTTCTACGCCCACGAGCATTTCGTGCGGGTGCTGGACGCCCCGCCCGGCGTCAAGCACGTCGCCCGGACGAACTATTGCCACGTCTTTTCCACCGTGGCCAAGGGCAAGATCGTGTGCTTCTCGGCCATCGACAACCTCGTCAAGGGGGCATCGGGCCAAGCCATCCAGAACATGAACCTGGTGTTTGGACTCGATGAGACGATGGGCCTGCTGTAGCGGCTCGAAGGACCGGACGCCATGACGCACAGCGACGAGAACGACGCCGGGAGGGAGCCGGGCCGCCTGCGGATCGCGACGTGCCAGTTCGCCGTCACCGCCGATGCGTCACACAACGCCGCCATGATACGCCGGTTCATCCAGGAGGCCGCCGGGACCGGGGCGGACATCGTGCACTTCCCCGAGTGCGCCGTCAGCGGCTACGCCGGCGTGGACCTGCCCACCCTCGACGGCTACGACTGGCAGCGGCTGCGGACCGAGACGCAGACGATCCTGGCCTGTGCCGCCGAGAACCGCATCTGGGTGGCCCTGGGCAGCATGCACGAGTTGTCCGCCGGCCGCAAACCCCACAACTGCCTGTACCTGATCGGGCCCGATGGCCGCATCCGCGACCGCTACGACAAACGCTTTGGCACGCCCAACGACCTGGCGCACTACACGCCCGGCGACCGCTTCGTGCATTTCGAAATCAACGGCGTTCGCTGCTCGCTGCTGATCTGCTTCGATCTGCGGTTCCCGGAGCTGTATCGCGAGTTGTATAAGGCCGGCGTGCACGTCGTGCTGCAATCGTTCTACAACGCCCGGCAGACTGCCCCCAGTGTGCACTCGGAGATCATGCGGCAGACCATGCAGTGCCGGGCCGCGACGAACCGCCTGTGGGTAAGCATGAGCAATTCCTCCGCGTGGCTGGCTCCGTACCCTTCCTGCTTCATCCAGCCCGATGGGCGGATCATCGGCCAACTGGGCGACCACCGCGAGGAGCTGATGGTCAACACCGTGGACCTGGGTCTGGAGTTCTACGACCCCATGCAGGGCTTCCGCGAGACCGCCCTCCAGGGCCGGCTCACTAACGGCCCCGGTCTCCTCGATGACCCGCGATCCACAGACGTGACAAGCCTGTAGCCGCTGAACGCCGGGCGGTCGGGACCGCCCCTCCCTGTCCGACTCCACCCCGGCCGCCCGTACAAGGACCGAAAAGATAAAGTCTCGCAGCGGTCCCGGCCGATACAAAGGCCGAAGGGGGCGCATTGTGCCTCCATCAAGAAAGACCTGAAACACGAACACGGGAGACTCGCTGATGACCAAATGGGTATTGCTCGTGCTCCTGCTGGCCGTGGTCCTCCTGCCGCTGGTCGGGTGCAACACCGTCCAGGGCGTCGGCGAGGACATCCAGTGGGTCGGCCGCAAGACGGGCGAGTGGATCGACCCCGGCCCCAGCAGCTACGAGCCGATCAGCCGCTATTGAACTGCCCCGCCGCCCGCCGTCAGGCCGACTGTGGCCACAGTTGTTTCTGCGCCCCACGGATCCTGAACAGACAGTCCCCTTGTCTGCCTTCGTCCCCGCTTACCGGCTGCCTTGAGCGCAAGTGTCGCTACTTGGCCTTGACGGCGTAGCAGAACAGCAGGTCCTGGTCGCGCACGTAGAGTTTGCCGTTGGCGATGACCGGGTGCGACCAGGCCGGCAGGCGGGTGCGATCCGGCTGCATAAAGCGTCCATGCTCAACGTATTGCTTCGGGTCCGGCTCAATCAGAACCAGGGTGCCATCTTCCATGCGATAGTAGAGTCGGCCATCCGCGAAGGCCAGCGAGCCCTTCGCGCGGCGACCTACGCTCTGGCGCTGATCCCACATGACTTTTCCGGTCTTGAAGTCCAAACAGACCAGGGCGCCCCCCTCATTGCCGCCGCTGGCGCCGTAGAGGTAACCAGCCAGAAGGATCATGCCGCCGTGGTGGTTCTGCATGTCGGTGTTGGCATAGACTTCCTCTGCTTTGACGGTTCCGTCGGTGTCCTTGCTCAGCTTGACCAATCCGCAGCCTGCACCGTAGGCCGAGGAGGCGAACACCATTCCATCGTGGTAGATGGCCGTCGAGCAATTGATCCCCATCCGGTTGGCGGGCGGATCATACCGCCACAGGAACTTGCCGTCGGACGCCGCGAATCCTGCGAGTGTATTGGAGAGCAGTTGCACGTACTGTCGTTGCCCTTCAAAGTCGATCGCGATGACCGAGGCGTAGGCAGCGCCGCCGCCACCTCCGAACCCCCCTCGACGACCGCCGAAACCACCACGGCCGCCAAAGCCGCCTGACGCTTCAGATTCAGCGGCCGGAGTGTCCGGCAGCTTGCTCTTCCAGATCGTCTCACCGGTCAGCTTGTTGAGGGCCACAATGATCGCGTCTTCACCACCGGGAGTGACGATGACCTTGTCGCCGTCAACCAGAGGCGATTCGCGGTAGCTCCACATGGGGACGCGCCCGCCGAACGTCTCGGTCATGCTGATCTGCCAGATGATCTTGCCGTCCTTGACCTGCAGACAGGCCACGTTGCCGCCGAGCCCCTCAACGTAGAGCCGTTCGCCATCGACCGTCGGCGTGCACCCCGGTCCTTCTTTCCCCTGTGATGCCCGCTGTCGAAAGGCCGGCCCAAGGGGTGTTACCCAGATCTCGCTGCCGTCCTTCTCGGACAGGGCCCAGACGACCTCCTCATCGCCGCGATTGGCCATGAGGAAGATCCGCCCGTCGGCGATCGCCGGGGCGCTGTCGCCGCCGCCAAGTTCGTCCACTCTCCAGGCCAGCGGGGGCCCCTCGTCCGGCCATTCCTGCAACAGGCCCTTCTCCTTGGAGATGGCGTTCCGGTCGGGACCCTGCCATTGCGGCCAGTCCCCTGCGTACACCGCGGCACAGACCAGGCACGGGAGCAACAGATGGGCCCATAGGGTGGTGGTGCATCGTGCGTCTTTCATTGTACATACTCCTCATCGCGTTCAGTCAAGGTTCTTTTTCGCTCATCATCTCCGCGAACGGCTGCGAAACGCCCAATGGGTGGCCTCAAGCCCAGGCTCATTGGGGAAATCGGTGGTGGGCCGGGCCATGCGTGATGGCCGCCGGCGCCGTGTAGGCCGCACGCATCCAAGGGATCATACCCGACCCTCCGGTCCATGGACGTAAAACCACGTGAATACACCGATTCCCCCTGACAGTGCCCGGCCCGGCCCCCCGGTAACAGGAAATCGGGAATCGGCGACTGCCATCCGCAGACCGACGCGGGACGATCGAAGGTGCCACCTCCTTATTCACGCGATCTCCGTCCTTGACTTGCTCACCGGCGTCACCTACCATGACAGCCAGACGGAGGTCTTCGGGATGGATGATCTGGGCAATCGGATGAGCGTGGCGGATCGCAGCGAGCGGGACATTCTGTACGCGGCCGATATCGTCAACGCGTATGAATCGGTCGGCGCGGTGGGATGGTGGAAGATGAACGAATCCTCCGGGACCACGGCCGCGGACGGCAGCGGCAACGCCCAGGATGGGACGCTGAACAACTTCGACGGTTCCCAGTGGGTCGCCGGCCAGACCGGCTACGGCAACGCGCTGGAGTTCGACGGCGTCGATGACTATGTCAGCATCCCCAGCGATACGGAGTTCGTCTTCCCCGATGAGTA
>DSDH01000148.1 GCA_011055475.1 Phycisphaerales bacterium
CGCCGGGGAAGAACCGCTCAAAGGGGCCGATCTCGTCGGCCGTCGGGCGCCCGTCACGATCGCGGAGCATCCCGGGGCAGCCCGCATCGTAGTAAAGCACGCCATCAAGGTTGTACCACGGGTATTCGCGGCACCCCTGGGGCCGAACCTCGTACACCGAACACAGCCCGTCCCGCAACAGACAGCAGCACCCCCGATGGGACTGGATGAAGATCGCCCGGTCCGTACGTCGCAAGACCTCCCCGGTGAGCCGCTGGGCCTCTTCGGGTGTGACAATCGGCGAGCCCAATAGCCGACAGCACTTGGCGCACCGGTCGGCCAGGCAATCCAGGCGGACGGGCCCCTCGGCCGGCACCAGCCTCAGAAGACCCCGTCGGCGGGCCCGCAGCACCGTTCTAAGCAGGGTCCACATCATCTTCGGGCGCCTTCCAGGCTCCGCTGACCAGGAAACCGGCGGCGAGCAGAATGCCGCTGACCACCAGGCTGAAGGCCGGCGCGAGGAATACCAGACTGGCCTGCTTCGAGAGCACACCGAAGGCCGCGCTGCCCCAGCCAATGACAAATCCCGCCGACACCGCCGAGGCGGCCCAGTCGCTCATGCGGCTCAACTGTCGTCGTTTGAGCAATAGGGCCGAAATCGCCAGGGGGCAAAGCCCCACCTGCGAGCCGTAGATCGCGAAGACCAGATCGGCGATCGAAAAACCCACCATACTGAGCACCTGTACCAGCAGCGTGCTGACCAGGGCGGCGACCACCAGGATCGTGCGCGAAATCCGCAGCTCGCGCTGGGACTCCATGCGGTCGGCCAGGCTGCTGCGCAGGCGGCCCGAAAAGACGTCCTCGTAAACCGAGTGAGAAACGGCGATCAACTGCGTCGAGGCCGTCGAAAGCATCGCCCCGTAAAGCCCCAGCACGACCACGAAGAGCACCGCACCCGAGAAGAACGTCCCCCATGTCCCGATGACTTGCAGCACGGCCGCCAGGGGGTTGAGCGTCGCCACGGACGCCGCGGCCGGCTCGACCACGAAGATGAACGAAAAGCACGCCAGCAGGGCGAACGCGCCCCACGTAACCGCCGACCCCAACACGCTGGACAACAGCCCCCCGGTCACCGTTTCGGGCCGCTGGGCCCCGGCGATCCGCTGCCAGATGCTCATGTCCGAAATGAAGGTGGGCACATTGATAATAAGGATGCCCACCAGGAACGCGATCAGGCCCGGTCGATAGGTTAGATGCAGCACGTCATAGGGGATGCGGTCCAGACTCTGTGCCCAACCGACATGCCGAAGGGCGAAATAGATGTAGAAGGCCGGCAGGGCGACCAGCAGCAGCCGGATGGACACCATTTGAATGCGATCCGTGACGATCACGGCCCGGAATCCGCCCACCGCCGTGTAGACAAACGCCACGACCGACAACGCCGCGACCACCACCGGCGCGGGCACATCGGGCACCAGCCAGGCGAAAAAACGGCTTCCCACCGTCAACTCCACCGCGAAGGCCGCCAGGAAACCCAGGCTGGTGCACGCGGCGCTGACGTAACGCAGGGCGTCGGAATGAAACTCGGTTCCAAGAAACTCATGCAGAGTGGGCCGATGATCGTACACGGCCATGCGGTTCCAGATCCGCCCCGCCAGCAGCCGAACCAGAAGCAGCCCCGCCGAGGTCGTCAACACGGTCCAGAACAGCCACAGGCCGAGCTGCTCGGCCAGCTCGAAGAAGGCGATGACCACGGTGGCCAGCGAGATCGTGGTCGCCACGGTGCTGGCGGAGAACTCCTGGGCGCTGGCCACGCGGGCGGCCCGCCCCAGTCCCAGCGGCAACAGATCGGCCAGACCCCGGGTCCGTCGGCCAAGCCACACGCCGACGCCGATATACGTGACGAAGGCCAGCAGCAATGCCGCGACGACGATCCCGCTCATGGGCGGTCAACCTTTCCGGTGTCGCAACTCGACATTGATCCGTTGCTTGAGGCCGACGGGAATGCCGTCGAAGCATCCACGGGCGATGTCCACCAGCACGCCAAGCTCCGGCCCCGGATACAGCTCGACGGTCCAGCCCCGCTGCGAGAGCACGCTGAACACGGCGATCTCCTCGAGCAGGTAGTTGCACGACAGGGCCAGGGCCCGCTCTTCGTCGACGGCGAAGGGGCGGCCATGTCGCTTCTGCCGCTTGATGAAGGCGTGGGCGTCGCGCTGCACCCCCGCTCGAAAGGCCGCATCGGCGGCGTACAAACGGTCCAGCGTCTGCCGGGCCGCGGGGAACTCCGGCAGGTCCAGGCAGGCCCGCCATCGCAGGACGGTCAGTCGATCGGGGGCGAACCCCTCCAGCCAGGCGCCGGCCCCGTCGAGAAACTCGCGCCCGAGCTCCTCGGCCGCGGCGGCGGCCTCGGCCTCGGCCAAGCCGTGCAGCATCGTCTCGTTGAACCGCCGCAGGGTGTCGCCAACGATGATCAGACATTGATCGAAGTGCGCCAGCGCCCACGTGACCAGGTCCTTGAGGGATTCGCCTCGAAAGACCGGGTTGTCCAGGCTGATGCCCATGTAGCAGCGCCGATGCGCAAACAGCCGCTCCGGCGCGACCGATGGGGTCGTGCGAACGATCTGCACCTGCGCTGCTTCAGAACGTGAACCCGATGTCACCACACACTTCCCTGAGCTGAACCAGTTTCTGGCACGTCTCGTCGTAGTCCAGGCTTGTCCCGTACGGCGAGACGCTCGTCCGGCCTGGCTGGGCGTCGTCGATGAACGGCACGACGTACCCGCTGGCCATGAAATAGAACCACAGATTATTCATCGGCATGTCTCGATGCAAGAGCAAGCCGTCGATCCCCTCCCGCACATCGCGGCCGCTGCGGACCGCCAGCTTCTCGCGGACGGTCGAGTCGAACACGGCCAGAACACGCTCGTAGCGGACGCGCTCGGCCTCATACTTGCGCCGCAGGCACCCGACGATCTTGTCGTAGACCGAGCCGTCGAGGGCCTGGGGGTCGTCCCGGTACATGACGAACATCCGCCGGAAGTCGTCCTCCCAGAGGAACGAATAGTCGAAGGTCTCCACGTCGAGGATGATCTCAGGCTTGCGAACGATCCCGATGATGTAGCGGATGCGACTCTTGTGGGCGGCCTCCCAGCGGGCCAGCTCCTCCGGCGTCACCCGCGGGGTGATGTCCCGCAGGTTGTCGATCAGCTGCAGCACGGTGTCCAGGTAAAACGGGGCCAGGCCCTGAAGGATGTTGCCGATCTGGCTGTAGAGCTGCTCGCTGAGCGGGTGCTGATAGGTCGGGGCCATGAAGTGATCCATCTGATCGGCCCCAAGGGTGACCGGCTCGGTCGTCAGAAACTCATATAACGCGTCGTCGATCCCGTCGGCGGCGATGGCCTTGCCCAGTTCCGAGGTCGAGGCGTTGTCCAGAACCCGCCAGACCTCGTCGAAACGGTCGAACACCGGAGCCATCCCGGGGTTGGCCTCCGTGAGCACGTCGGCCAGGATCCGCATGTCGGCGGCGCTGCTGCGGGCCCCATCCATGATCTGGATGCACACCAGCACCTGGCACAACGGCACGAACTCCAGCGTGTCGAAGGTCTGAACGACCTTGATCGCCCGGGCCGGCTGAAGCAGGGCGCTGCCGGCCTCGATCATGCGGTAGTGCGAGGCGGCCAGCCCAAGCGAGGCGGCGATTTCGGAGGAACTGACCCCGCCCATCTTGTCCCGCATCTGCTGGAGGACCAGCCCCAGTGCCTGCGCAAGAGGATTTCGTGTCTTCTCGGCCATGCCAGGCCCCATGACAATGCTTGTCCCAACGGCGAAGACGGGCCGGGAAACCGGACCGTACTGACCATTGATTATAGGCCCTCCGCAAAAAGCGGCAAACGAAATTGTCAAAAAATCCAAGCCCCCTGTGCCAAGCCATCTGCGTAAGATAAGAAATGGCATGTGTTTGCAGAAATTGACATCGAAACGAAAAAAAAGTGAGACAATTTTGAAAAACCTGGTTGACTTTTCAATTCTTCGGCGTACTATATAGGTAGAGGGTGTAGGGACTGTGAGGTCTCGCGTATAAGTGACAGGAGTAGTAGCCATGAGCCGAACCACGAAAGTAACGAAAGGGCAAAACAAGGCGGTTACCGGACTTTTTACGTGGTGGGAGATCGTTTTGATGATGGCTGCCCTGCTTCTGATCGCTATGCTGCAGTAATGACAGGCTCACCTGCCGGATGCGGCGGTTGCCAGCGTCCGGCACCCAAGGGAAAGGAGCGAGCCATGAAATGGACAAGATATCTGGCCGTGCCGGCCGGTGCGGCGGTCGCGCTATTGGTGCTGGGCCCGGTCGTGATGGCCGCGAGCCGAAGCAGTCGGTCGGCCCCGGCAAAACCCAGCTCTCCGCCGGCTCAGACCGCCCCGAGGAGCGCCCCGGCGCGCGAGACTCGATCCACGCCGCCATCGCAACCGGCCAGGTCGTCGCCTCCGGCACGGGTATCCTCGCCGCCGGCACGCGTGTCGCCTCCACCGGCGGTCAGCCGAAGCACGGTTCAGCGTTCCGCACCTGTGCGAAGCACGCAAAGCGTCACGACGCCAAGCCGCAGCGTGACCACGTCAACCCGTTCCAGCAGCTCCGTCAGCACCTACCGGCCACCGGTGACCGTGCAACGACGGACGTACTCGAACCCCACGACGACCAACTGGCGTGTGCAGACGAATTCGGCAAGAACGTCGACCACGACACGCTCCACGACAATCCCGCCGGTACAATCGAACTACAGTCAGTACTACAACAGCACGTCCTCGCAGCGCACCACAAGTACGCGGGCATCGTCGGCGTCCACGGTAACGACGCCAACAACGCACTCCACAGCGCTAACACGCGACCGGATCGCGACACCGCTCCGCAGCGAGCGAACATCGACCCGCGCGGCAACGGACGCCACCCGCAACGCGGCGGCCGCTTCGATCGCGCCGACGCCATCGTCCAGGGTGACGACGGGCACGCCGTCTCCGCCCGCCGTGATCGTCCCATCCAGCCGGGACATCGCTACGCCGATCACCCGGCAGACCAAACCGACGAGCGCCACGAGAAGCATGCCGGCCGACACGAATGCGAACTGGAGCATCGGCGTCGGCACCAGCGCGGGAACCAGCACAACGACAACGGCACCGGTCCGCAGTACGCGTAGTATCGCCGAGGCTATAGGGACCACGGTGTCGCCTCCGCAGGGGCGGTATGATCTGTCGACGGGCACGACGCAAACCCTCGCACAGCAGACCGCCACGAAGCGCACGGAGAAGGCCGTCTCCACGCCGGCCTCCCGCGCGGCGAAGATCACCGGCGCCGAGACGAGCATGGGGGACTCGGCGCCCGCCTCGACCGAGGGCGGTCGGACGATCGCGCGCGACGTGCGCAGCGAACGCACGGATGCGACCGTGGTCGGTCGCGCCGACAGGAGCGCGGCGGTGGAAACCAACGCCGCCGAATCGCCCGATCGGTCCGCCCGGGCGGACCGGTTGGTCAAGCCCGAGGCACGGGAGGCGTCCGAGCGATCGAGCAAGGCCGCCCCGCAGGCCACGTCCCAGCGCCGGCTCGACGCCGTCCAGACCGACGCGACG
>DSDH01000213.1 GCA_011055475.1 Phycisphaerales bacterium
GACGCAGCGGGACCCGACCAGTGCGGGGGCCCTGCTGAACGAGGCCTACGATTACCCCGGCCAGGACGACAAGTGGCTGGGTGATATCGAGCCGGTCTACGATACGCGAGGCCGAGACGATATTACGCTGCACGAGGTCGGCTGGCGACATCTGAGCGATGTATACTACGATGTGCCCGGCGTGTACCATCGGCCGCCAAACGGACCGGATCCGATGTACGGCATCGGGTTCTATGCGTACGAGGGGCTCACGCGGCGGGAGGTGCTGTATCCGCCGGGCAATGAGACCTGGGCCGATGCGGATGGCGACGGCGTGTGGGACAGCCTGTGGGTCCGCGTGCCGGGGCTGGTGGCCGCTGATGGCCGGCCCATCTACGCGGCCGTGCGGATCGTCGATAATTGCGGCATGCTCAACCTGAACGCGGCCCACTCCCTCTCGCCCGACAGCGAGGGCTACTACCTGTCCGCCGTGGACTACGAACCCTTCTTGCGTGGCAGCGACTGGAATGATGTCACCCGCCGCGACAACCTGCGCCGGGCCCGTCATGTCGACGGATATCTGCCCGACTTCACCGGGTATACGCCTAGGGAGTTTCACGATAAGGTGCTGATGCGCTTCGAAAATCCCCACGCATATTTGCTCGCACCCGAATGGCGACTGTTCGAGATCGGCGATGAGCTGGAGATTCGCAACCGGTTCCTATTAACCAGCTCTGTCCAGGCACGGTTTGAGACGTATCCCGTAGCGCACTATACGTTCGATGCGAAGGGCGGTCCATATCCGGCGTTGGCGGTCCCACGTCGAACTAGTGTGGATTTTTACGCATGGAAAGTCCGGGTGAATCCAGATAATTTCGCTGCATCGGAACCTCCAGACCCTGACGATTATAAATACGACCGACGGCACGTGTGCACGTTCTACAGTTTCGACCGGAACATCCGCAGCGGGGTCTGTCCGCTCCTGCATGCGTGGGACGTCGCGAACAGGCGATGGGTGGCGCGCGAACATGCACATCTGTTCATGCCGCCGCATGGGACGACGGCGAGCGTGGCGTGGGACTTCCTCAAGCCGACGGACCACCCGATTCCACAAGTCCAGGCCGATCTGCAGAAACGTCAGCGGCAGCAGATTCTGTGGCTGTTGTACGGCTTTCGGGCGTATTTCCTACGAGCCTACTTGCTCGATCAAGAGAGTGCACCACCGGGCACGCTCATCGTCATTCCGGCTGAAGAGCGAAAAAAGGCGGCCCGCAAGTCCGCCCAGATCGTCGCCAATCTGATCGACTTCATGGACAGCAAGGACACGCCCGGCATCTTCCCCGGCCAGGCGAACGCCGGGGGTATCGACGAGGTAACGCGGATCGACCGCACCGTGGTCCGCGGGCTCATCCAGCAGGTGACGGGCATGGACCTGGAGTCGGACCCGGATTACGCGTTCGGTCTGGCCGACGACGACCAGGTGTACGGCTACGAGCGCCAGCCGTTCATTACGCAGATTTATTGCACGTTCAACGGGCTGCTGGGGGGAATACAGGACTTCGCCGTGGAGCTGGCCAATCCATACGAGGACCCGCTGGATTTGAGTCGTTTTCGGCTGCGGATCGGAGACAAGGTCTACTCGATCAGCCCGGGCAAGACCGTTGATGGCGCCACCGCGCAAGGGGCATCCAAGTTCGTGCTGGACAACAATCCGGGTATTTCCGTTCACCCCGACGTAGACGCATCGCGGGAGCGCCAGCGCCTGATTCCGTTTGACCGAAACATCACCGGCAACGATGCCATCGAATTGCAGCGCCAGGTGCCGGGTCCCACCGGCCCGGTCTGGCTGACGGTGGACCAGGTCAAATCCGAGCACCTCAGGCTGATTCTCAGCGACGGCGCGCACAGCCTGCTGCGGGACGACAGTACGGATGCCGCAGGCGGCACCCGCATGGACTGGCGCTTGGCGAACGCCGAGTTGTGGGAGCACCTGGAGCCGAGCAATCCGAATTACGCCACGACGCGACTGGGCACGACAAATAACATTGATCTGAGCGACAAGGGCGAGGGCTATCAGTTGCCGGTGGCCAACGCGTGGACGGCGGCGGGCCAGTGGTACGGGACCGAGTGGTTGGCCATGGACCCGTGGCCTTACAGCACGCTGGGACGGTTCGGCAAGGTCCCGTGGATCGGCAGCGACGTGTATGATCCGGACGAGGGTGAGCCGAACCCGATCACGATGAAAATCGGCCTGGCTGCGGCCGAGGGTGATGTGCGGTACGATATTGATGCGGCTCCGGAGTTGTTGGGCTACGTCGGGTTTGTCAGCCGGCCCGAGGGACGCCTGCCGGGGCGCATCAATATCAACACCGCAACCAAAGAGGTGATTCGCGCGGCGATTCCACGCAACGACGAGTGGGTCCCGGACGTGAACGATCTGGCCCAGTGGATCGTCGAACGGCGCAAGAGCACGCCGTTCAAGAACCTAGCCGATCTGCTGGACGTCGAGGGGTTCCGGCGGTTCATGGACCCGAACAACGTCGGCCCGAGCGGCGCGGACCCGGCCGTCGAGGATGATTTCGAGGAGCGGGATTGGATTCTCTCGCGGCTGTCGAACATCTTCACCGTGCGCAGCGACGTGTTCACGGCGTATATCGCGGTCCGCGTCGGCGCCCCGTCCCGGGACAGCGCGGGCACACCGGCCGACATGCGGGATGATATTATCGACAACGCGGCTCACCGGCGGGTGATCGCGATTTTCGACCGCAGCCGTGTCGCTGACCCGGCCGACCGGCCACGGCTGGTGGCCCTGCATCCCGTGCCCGAAGCGCGGTGATACGAGGGGGATACCCCGCCCGAAGGCTTGACATATCCGGTCGTTTCAGTACGCTTCGTTCATGCAGCGGTCGGGTCGGGTATATGAGCAGGCCTTCGAGGGCTGGCTGATCGAGAGGCGGGTTCCCTATGTTCCTATGGATCAGGCCCGGCGGCGGCTCTTCGCCCGGAGCCGGATCAAGACCTTCGATTTCCTGCTGTATCCGCGTGGGGGCGGGATTCTCCTGGCCGAGCTGAAGGGCCGTCGCTTCAAGGGGACGACGCTGGCCGGGCTGCGCGGCCTGGAGTGCTGGGTCACCCGCGAGGATCTTCGCGGGCTGTATCAGTGGCGACGGATCTTCGGCGTCGGCGGCGAGGAGGTGCGGGCGGCGGTCGTCTTCGCCTACCGGCTTGAGCACGTCGATGTTGAATCCGATGGGCATGAGGTTTATGATTTCGGGGCGGCGCGGTACACGTTCTTTATGGTGGACGTGGACGACTACGGGCGTTTCATGAAGCCTCGCAGCGGCCGGTGGCAGACCGTCACGTTGGCGGCGGCCGTGTTTCGCCGGGTCGCCGTCGAGGCGGGTCGGTATCTCCTTGGCCCGGGCGCCCCGGCAGATCGGGCGTCGGGAAGGGTTCTCTCGGACTATGCGGACGGAAGCGGAAAACCAGACAGCCCCCGTGACGCGGGTGGTGGACCTCGTTGAGGCGGCGGGACGGCGTAAGGCCTCGACCGTGGTCATCGCCGGTGGTGACCGACCGGACGATCTGCGTCTGGTCGAGTCCGCACGCGACCACGGCATCGTTGACCGAATCCTGCTGGTGGGCGACCGTGGGCGGATCGCCCGGGCGGTCGAGGAGGTGGGGATCGATATCCCCGCCGGCGATGTGATCGCCGCCGAGGGCTATGACGCCGTCGCCGCGGCGACGGTCGAGGTGCTGCGGGCGGGCGGCGTGGATATCCTGCTCAAAGGCAACATGTCCACGCCGATCCTGAACCGGACGATGCTGCCCCTGGCGGTGCGGCCGACGGCGAGCCTGGTGACGGTGTTCGACGCGGCCCCGATCGCCGATGGGCGGTTGATGCTCATGACCGACGCCGGCGTGACGACCGTGTGCACGCTCGAGCGGCTGGACGACATGATCACCAACGCCGTGGACGTGGCCCGTGAGGTGCTGGGGATGGAGCGGCCGCGGGTGGCCGTGCTCTCCGCAAACGAAAAACAGATCACCTCACTGCCGTCGACGAAGCTCGGCCTGGAGCTGGCCCGGCGCGGGCGGCCCGATGCATGGGTCTGCGGGCCCCTGTCGTTCGACCTGGCGACCGATCCCGGCTCCGTCGCGGTCAAGGGCCTGCCGGATATCCCGAACGCCGAACGCGTGGCCGGGCAGGCCGATATTCTCGTCTGTCCGGGCCTCGACGCGGCGAACATCCTCTACAAGGTGATTACCGCCTTGAGCAAGTACGGCCAGGCGTCGCTGGCCGGCATCACGATGGGCTTTGACGTGCCGTATATCATCATTTCGCGGGCGGATACGATGGAGACGCGGCTGGCCTCCATCGCCTTGTGCAGCCTGTGGGCCCAGCGGGCCGCCGGCGGTACAGCAGGTCCGGCGGGCAGCGGAGATCCGCCGGCGGGAGACCAATCATGACCGAGCCGAACAATCCGCACTGGGTGTTTCGTGCGCACGTGGTGGACCGGGCCGGGGCGCTGACCAGCATCGCCTCGGCGTTCAGCAACGAGGGGATCAGCATCGACACGGTGGTCGGCCACGGCAGCGAGCAGCGGGCGGGCGTGGACGGGAGCGTGGTGCTGACCTTCTGCTGCAGTGAGGCCGAGAAGGACGTGATGGTCCGCAAGGTCAAACGGCTCAGCAAGGTCCGCTCGCTGCAGGAACATCCGTATGATTCGCAGAAGCTGCGCAAGGCGGCTGTCGTGCGGACGACGCGACGCCTGCGCCCGCGCGACGTGGCCGGCGAGGAGGCGTTCCTCACCTGCGAGCAGGTGGACGAGGATCGTACGCGCGGATGGACGTATCTGTTGGCCGGTTCGCCCAGCGAACTGGACCAGGTGCTCAGCCGCCTCGGGCAGGAGAGTATCGTGACGGACATGGTCTATTCCATCGTCGGACTGTAGGGGGGGCGATGAACCCTTCGATTCAAGAATTGGCCCAGCTCGTGCTCGACGGGAAGCTGCTGGATCGGCCGCAGATCGAGGCGCTCGCGACGGCCGGCCGGGAAGATCACGAGGATCTGCTCTATTGGGCCGACGCCATCCGGCGGCGGTTCTTCGGCAATCGCGTGCGGGTGTGCTCGATCGTGCCGGGGCGGCTCGGCGGCTGCGATCAGGATTGCGCGTTTTGCGCCCAGTCCATCCGGTACGATACGCCTGTTGATAAGCGGGCGCGGACGACGTCCGATAAGGAGATTCTGGCCGCGGCGGCCCAGGCGCGAGCATCTGGCGTGCCGAACCTGGGGATTGTCTACTCCGGCCGGGCGATCACGGAGCGCGAGCTGCAGCGGCTGGAATCACTGGTGCAGCGCATTGGCAGCGAGTATGGCTTGGGCGTGTGCGCCTCGGTGGGGATCGTGAACGCCGAACAGGCCCGACGTTTGGCCAGGGCCGGGGTCGAACGGTACAACCACAACCTGGAGACCTCCGAGCGCTACTTCGCACGGATCGTCACGACGCACGCCTACGCGGACCGCGTCCGCACGGTGCAAGCGGTTCGGCGGGCGGGGCTGAAGGTCTGCTGCGGCGGCATCTTCGGCATCGGCGAGAC